>JAUNUM010000073.1 GCA_030538215.1 Bacteroidia bacterium | reverse complement strand
ACTAAAGTCTTGCACTAAAGTGCATAGTTTTAACTAGCGAACTTAAAAAATAAATAAAAAGTCGTATCTTTGTACTTCTTAAATATATAATCATTTAATTAATTAATATGGAATTAACACACATTGAACACATCGGTATTGCGGTAAACAGTATCGAAGAGCAATTACCTTATTACGAAGGAGTTCTTGGCCTAAAATGCTATAACATTGAAACGGTTGAAGATCAGAAAGTAAAAACCGCCTTTTTTATGATTGGCCAAACAAAAATTGAGCTATTGGAGCCCACCAGCGAAGAAAGCACCGTTGCCAAATTTATCGAAAAACGAGGCGAAGGTGTTCACCACATTGCTTTTGCCACCAAAAATCTGACCAAAGCACTACAGGAAGTAGAAGCCAAAGGTGTACGCCTTATTGATGCACAACCCCGTGCCGGCGCAGAAGGATTAAACATTGCCTTTTTACACCCCAAATCAACCGGCAGCGTATTAACTGAACTTTGTGAGCATCCCGAATAATGGCTGAGCTAATAAGTTTCACCGATAAAAAGGATACTCCGCATCTTTAGCACGAAGTGCCTATCGCTCACAAATTGAGCACTACCATTCCGTTTTTAAATAACGGAATCTATCAAATAATTAGAACAATAATTTTTCATTCATAACAAATATTAATCATATGAGCATCCAACTCGAAAAAGTAAAAGAGCTAATTCAACTAAGAGAAAAAGCTCGCTTAGGTGGTGGAGAAAAAAGAATCGAATCTCAACACCTAAAAGGAAAATACACAGCTCGCGAACGCCTTGCAATGCTTCTTGACGAAGGAAGTTTCGAAGAGTTCGACATGTTTGTGGAACACCGTTGTCACAACTTCGGCATGGAAAACACCAAATTCCTTGGTGATGGAGTTGTTACAGGTTATGGAACCATTGAAGGACGTTTAGTTTATGTTTTTGCACAAGATTTTACCGTTTCGGGCGGCTCACTTTCCGAAATGCATGCAGCAAAAATCTGCAAAGTAATGGATCAAGCCATGAAAATGGGAGCTCCGCTCATCGGAATCAATGACTCCGGCGGTGCCCGCATTCAGGAAGGAATTAATGCTTTGGCGGGTTATGCCGAAATTTTCCAACGCAATATTTTGGCCTCAGGCGTGATTCCTCAAATTTCAGGAATTTTTGGTCCTTGTGCCGGTGGAGCCGTTTACTCCCCTGCCCTCACCGATTTTAATATTATGACACAAGGAACTTCCTATATGTTCCTTACCGGTCCAAAAGTAGTAAAAACGGTTACCGGAGAAGATGTTACACAAGAACAATTAGGTGGAGCATCCGTTCATACCACTAAATCGGGTGTAGCTCATTTCTCGGCTCAAACCGAAGAAGACGCCGTGCAACTGATTCAAAAACTATTCTCGTATATTCCTCAAAACAATTTGGAAGAACCACCTGTATATAAAAGCAATGACCCTATTGACAGATTGGAAGATGGGCTAAACGACATTATTCCCGATAGCGCCAACAAGCCTTACGATATGTACGAAGTAATAGGTGCCGTTGTTGATAATGGAGAGTTTCTTGAGGTACATGCTGATTATGCAAAGAACATCATCGTGGGCTTCGCCCGTTTCAATGGACAATCGGTAGGTATCGTGGCAAATCAGCCAAAATTTTTGGCCGGAGTTCTCGATATCAATGCTTCACGCAAGGCAGCAAGATTTGTTCGCTTCTGCGATGCTTTCAATATTTCTATTGTATCGTTGGTTGACGTTCCCGGATTCCTTCCCGGAACAGGACAAGAGTACGGCGGCGTAATCACTCACGGAGCAAAACTTCTTTACGCTTATGGCGAAGCCACCGTTCCAAAAGTAACCGTTACACTGCGTAAATCATACGGTGGAGCGCATATTGTGATGAGCTGCAAGCAACTTCGTGGCGATATTAACTACGCTTGGCCAAGTGCCGAAATTGCAGTTATGGGAGCCGATGGAGCTGTTGAAGTACTTTACTCCAAAGAGATAAAAGATGCCGGAGAAAAAGCAGCAGAAGTTATGATAGAGAAAAAAGACGAATACAATAATTTATTCGCCAATCCATACAATGCTGCTCGATATGGCTATATCGACGATGTAATTGAACCTAAAAACACCCGTTTCCGTGTTATCAGAGCATTACAGCAGTTACAAACTAAAAAGCTGACCAATCCTCCTAAAAAACACGATAATTTACCATTATAATTTACATAAGTATGAATAAATTAAAACAATTGTTGTTTTTGTCTGCATTGATACTTCTTGTGAGTTGTGCAAAAAAAGTCGAAAATCCACGTTGGATTATCAATGAAGTAATGGTAGATAACCAAACGGGATTCATGGACGATTTCGGACAACGAAACGGATGGATCGAGATATTCAACAACACATATAGAACACAGGATTTGGGCGGAAGGTACCTGACCGATGATCCCAATAATCCGAAAAAGTATCCAATTCCGCGCGGCGACGTGCTCACAAAAATTCCGCCGCGTCAGCATGCGCTGTTTTGGGCGGATAATGAGCCGTTTAATGGAACTTTTCACGTGAATTTCACACTCGATCCTACCAAAGACAACTACATTGCTTTGTATGAGAACGATGGAAAAACTTTATTGGATGAAATTCGTATTCCCGCAACACTACCCACCGATAAAACATATGGTTATATTAACGATGGTGTTAAATACGACGTAAACGGCAATCAATTAGCCACTCAACTTGAAAGAATTACACCAAGCAGCAACAATGCTGTTTTGGAGGAAAATCCAAAAGTTACGGCACTGGTTGAAGGCGATCCATGGGGAGTTACCATGACTCTTACTTCCATGCTTGTAGTTTTTGTTGGACTAATTTTGCTATATGTTATTTTTAAAATGATTGGAAATTTGGCCAAAAACATTTCGCACAAACGTGTTGCTAGTGCGGGTACTTTATCGGCTGTGAGAGGTGAAAGCCAACTTACCGGTGAAGTTTTGGCTGCAATTTCGGCTGCAATTCACGAAATGAACCAAGACGTTCACGACGTTGAAAGCACAATCCTTACCATTAGTGAAGTTAAACGCAAATACTCACCTTGGAATTCGAAGTTTTATACTTTACGTCAAAATCCTCGTAGATAATTTATTAATCCATTTACTCAGAAAGAAATATTCCTTATGAAAGAATTTAATTATAAAATTAATGGTGCTCCCTACCGCGTAATTGTAAATAGTTCCGATAGTTCTATAGTTGAACTGGAAGTAAACGGCACCCCATATAAAGTAGAACTGGCACAAAAAGAAAGTAAACCGCTTTCAAAGATTAAAAAGCAAGCTATCACAACGCCCACGCCACAAACAGCAACAACTCCACTTGTAACCCGGCCAAAAGAGGCAACCGGAAAGAATACCATCCAATCCCCACTTCCGGGAATTATTCTCGATATTCGTTGTCAGGTAGGCGATACGGTAAAAAAAGGAGAAACTATTATGGTTCTTGAAGCTATGAAGATGGAAAACAACATCTTGTCGAATGCCAATGGTAAGGTAACAGGGATTTTAGTTCAAAAAGGAGACTCTGTGCTTGAAGGCGCTGAATTAGTAACCGTAGAATAAAAAACAGAGAAAATGAATACACTTTTGACTTTAGGCGACAACCTGAAAACATTTTGGGATTATACCGGAATGGCTAACGCCACTTTCGGACATATCATAATGATTCTGGTTGGTTTGTTCTTTATATACTTAGCCATATCAAAAGAATACGAACCTTTATTATTAATTCCCATTGGTTTTGGTATTCTTATCGGAAATATTCCTTTTAACGAAGCTGCCGGACTGCAAATTGGCATCTACGAAGAAGGATCAGTGTTCAACATTCTTTATCAAGGTGTTGTGCAAGGTTGGTATCCGCCACTTATTTTCTTGGGCATAGGTGCTATGACCGACTTCTCATCACTAATTTCAAATCCAAAACTGTTTCTGATTGGTGCAGCTTGCCAGTTTGGAATTTTTGGAGCTTACGTGGTTGCGCTTCAATGGGGTTTTGCTCCTAACGAAGCTGCTTCAATTGGTATTATTGGTGGAGCCGACGGTCCAACAGCAATCTTCCTAACCTCGAAACTGGCACCACAACTTTTAGGTGCGGTAGCAATATCGGCATATTCATATATGGCGCTGGTTCCGGTTATCCAACCACCTTTTATGAAATTACTTACAACTAAAAAGGAACGAGTAATCAAGATGAAAACACCCCGTGTGGTTTCACAAACCGAAAAAATTCTGTTCCCTATTGTAGGACTTTTACTCACCACTTTCTTAGTACCTTCAGGGCTTCCGTTACTAGGTATGCTATTTTTCGGCAACTTGTTGAAAGAATCGGGTGTAACACGTCGTTTAGCAGAAACTGCCCGCGGGCCACTGATCGACACCATTACCATCCTACTGGGATTAACGGTAGGTGCATCTACCCAAGCCACCACCTTTTTGCGTTGGGAATCGATGAAAATCTTTATTATCGGTGCATTTTCGTTTGTGGTAGCCACTTGTGCAGGAATTCTGTTTGTTAAGCTCTTCAACTTATTCCTAAAAGAGGGCAATAAAATCAATCCTCTTATCGGAAACTCAGGCGTTTCAGCTGTACCCGACTCGGCACGTATTTCGCAAGTTGTTGGTCTGGAATACGACAATACCAACTATCTGCTAATGCATGCCATGGGACCCAATGTTGCCGGAGTTATCGGATCGGCTGTTGCCGCAGGTATTATGCTTGGATTCTTGTATTAAAAAGACTTATAGATCGTAAGATTATCAGATTTTTAGATTTTAAAAGGTCTGATTAAATAAATTTACAAAGGGTGTCTCTCGGAAAGGGATACCCTTTGTTTTTTAACTGTGTTTTGAAAATAACAAACAGTTTTATATCTTTGAGCATAATAAAAAGAGAAGAATATGGAAACAATAACAATAATTCCAAACTCTAAACGACAAAGCAAAATTATTAAAGCTTTATTAGAAGAGATGAAAGTACGGTTTACAACCGTTGAAGAGAAAAAAGTAAAAATATCGAAAGCCGCAAAAGAATCTATTATTGAAGGCTTGAAAGCTGCTGAGAATGATGATTTTTTACCGAAGAAGAAGCAAAAAAACTATTTCATGACGCAATATATCAAATGGACTAAACCTGCGACAAGAAGAAAAATAGAGATTCTTAAATATTGGACAAAACACAATGGTTCACCAACTTATTCTGCAAAAATTGAAAGAGAAAGTGATAAAACTGAAATTTTAATTTTGGAAAATCCTTTTATTGGAGCAGAGTTGAAGATTTTAATGGTATTAGGCGCATTGTAGTTATGAAAGATTATTCCATCTTTTATCGCATAAAAGAAAATTATATTGAAATACTTTCTTTTTGGGATAACAGACAAGACCCCGAAACTTTAAAATTATAAATATTTTCAGATGGCGTCATTCAAAAATGTCACCATCTTTTTTTATCTTTTTTCACGTTTTCATAAAATTATAATGTACATTTGCGTTAATATTCATGGCAATTATAGAATTTTGTCTTTGAAAACCTATTGTTTAACAACCTAATAGTCTAAAAAATGGGATTTGAACAACTAATGCCTGCTATTGCAGGAATGACTTGGCAAGACTTGGTTATGATAACCATTGGTCTGATTCTTATTTATTTGGCCATTGCCAAAAACTATGAACCCACGTTACTTTTACCGATGGGTTTTGGGGCCATTTTGGTAAACATCCCGCTATCGTCGGCAATTTCGCAAATTGACCCGGCAACGGGCGAAGCTGTTGAAGGCGTACTCGATGTTTTCTTTCAGGCAGGAATTGCAACGGAAATATTTCCATTGCTTATTTTTATTGCTATTGGTGCAATGATCGACTTTTCACCGTTGTTCAGAAATCCGTCTTTGCTTTTATTTGGCGCGGCTGCACAATTCGGTATTTTTATGACCATGGTTTTGGCATCATTTTTGGGTTATGATCTGAGAGAAGCCGCATCTATAGGAATTATCGGTGCTGCCGACGGACCTACATCCATTGTGGTTGCTTCACGGTTTGCACCCAATTTACTTGGGCCTATTTCCGTAGCAGCCTACTCCTACATGGCACTGGTTCCCATTATACAGCCGCCGGTTATCCGACTGCTGACTTCAAAAAAAGAACGCTTAATAAGAATGTCAGGAACCGGACACGCAAATAAAAAGATCTCAAAAAAAGCACTGATTCTTTTTCCCATAGTCGTTACAATTGTTGCAGGAATTATAGCGCCATCATCATTGGCATTGATAGGATTTTTGATGTTCGGTAATCTCATTCGCGAATGCGGAGTATTAAACAAATTATCGCTTTCAGCACAAAACGAATTAGCCAGTTTGGTTACAATATTATTGGGAATCACCATTGCCAGCACTATGACTTCCGACCGTTTTGTTCGGGTGGACACATTGCTTATTATCGGTTTGGGATTATTTGCTTTTGTATTTGATACATTCGGAGGAGTTATTTTTGCAAAATTCCTCAATCTTTTCCGTAAGGAAGGAAATAAAATTAACCCAATGATTGGTGCGTGCGGTATTTCGGCTTTCCCTATGTCGGCACGAGTTATCCATCAGATGGGACAGAAAGAAGACCCGTACAACTACCTGCTCATGCCGGCCATCAGTGCCAACGTTGGCGGACAGATAGGATCGGTTGTTGCCGGAGGTATTATTTTAACACTGGTTCCGTTGTTTGCGTAAAAGTCCTCCCCATCCCTTCCCACAAGGGAGGGAGTGGACTTCGATGTTTCTTATAGCAATAAATTCTCTAAAGAACGAAATTTACATTCAGCATTAAACTTCAAACATCAAACATTGACATTATGACACCAACAATAGAAAACACTTTATTGATTGCTGGAATCGGCATAGCAGGTATTTTTGTTTTTATGGCAATTTTCTATCTGCTTATTATCGGGCTCGATAAACTTTTGCCTTTCGAAGAAGCAAAACCTGTGGAGCAAATTGTAACCGTTGAGGAAATGGATGGAGAATAATTTGATTTATGATTATAAACCGATGAAAAATAGCGAAATCCTGAAATTTCGCTATTTTTATTTTATTCAATTTGTTATAAATTTTATTTCCTCCTCACATCCACACCCCACATCAGTTTATCGCGAAGCGTTTCGTAGAAAGTATGTCCTTTTCGTTTTACGACTTTAAGTGTATAATCGGCTTTTTGCACTTCAATTTCGGTTCTCGCGTGGCAAACTTGCGACTGTCCATCCAACGAAACCAGAAAACTATTGCTTCGACTTTCAACTTTCAATCGGATTCGTACATCATCCTGCACAATCAGCGGGCGTGATGTTAAATTGTGTGGAGCAATAGGTGACAAAACAATACTCGGAGAACTGGGAACAAGAATTGGTCCACCAACGCTAAGCGAATAAGCAGTTGAACCGGTTGGCGTGGCAACAACCAAACCATCAGCCTGATAAGAAGTAAGAAAATCGTTATTTATGTACGTGTGAATAGTGAGCATCGATGCCGTGTCTTGCTTCAAAATGGCCACTTCGTTTAAAGCACGATTATACTGACTGAAAGGCAACGCTTCATCATCTACAATCAACTCAAGTAGCGATCGTTCCTCAATCAGGTATTCTTCGGAAAAAATTTCGCGAAGCATTTCTTTTAAATCATTAAAATTCACGTCGGCAAGAAATCCCAATCTTCCGGTATTAATTCCCAGCACTGGAATTCCTGAATTTCCCACAGCAGCGGCAGTGCGCAAGAAAGTGCCATCGCCACCTACACTTAGTGCTAAATTAACCGGTGGCAAAACATCAAAAAGCAAACACAATGGACGAATTTTGTCTTGTGTTACACGAGAAAGCGAGTAGAAAAAAGTATCGGGCAAATACAACTCAACCGGATGTTGTTTTACAGCCTCACAAACATCCACTATTTGAGACTCGGCGTTGTAAGCCTGCTCAGCAAAAACACTTCCGAATAATGCAATTTTCATTTTTATATTTTCACTTTATACTACGCTCTACGCCTTTTACATTTCCAGATAATACAACAGTTCGTTTAATCGCTCTTTGTGAGTATCGGTTACAACACCTTCTTTCATCTCGTAATAGAGCACCTTGTAGTTAAATCTTTCTAAACTCATTAGAACCGAAGAAACATCTAAAAGATTCAATTTTATAGAAATCATTAATGTATTGCCATCAGCAACAGGAAGAATAAAAAGATTCATCACACGAGCATTATTGCTTTCAACAATACGTGCGATATCGGTAAGCGTGTAATCCGCCAATGAAATTTCAATAACAACCAACGAGTTTTCTGTATCGGAAAGTCCGAGAAAGTTCTCAACAGTAAACGACATTGACTGCTTTTCTATCTGATGCTTGATAAAATCTTTCATCTGTTTTCTTAGGCAAAACCGTTATTTCATATTAATTTTGTAACGTTTTACAAAGATGGGAATTTTTTGGATAAAAAATAATTTTAATAAGTTTTTTATCCCCCACATCATGAAAATAACCACAAATATATTACTCTAATAAGATTAAGAAAAAACAAATGACAAAATTAAGCGTAAACATTAATAAAGTAGCTACTATCCGAAACTCAAGAGGAGGAAATATCCCCGACGTAGTCCAAGTGGCTATTGACTGCCAGACATTTGGAGCAGAAGGAATTACCGTTCATCCCCGCCCCGATGAACGTCATATTCGCTACGCCGATGTATATGATTTGCAACCCAAAGTAAACACGGAATTCAACATTGAAGGAAATCCATCACCGAATTTTATTTCGTTGATAAGAAAAATCCGTCCCACGCAAGTTACTCTTGTTCCCGATGCACACGATGTTTTAACTTCAGATGCCGGTTGGAATACAATTGAGCATAAAGATTTTCTAATCGAAGTAATAAACGAATTTCAAGCCATGGGTGTGCGCACTTCCATTTTTGTGGATCCGAATCCGGAAATGATAAAGATGGCATCAAAAATCGGCACCGATAGAATTGAACTTTACACCGGTCCCTATGCTGAAGAATACAAGACTAATAGAGAAAAGGCAGTAGCGCCGTATATTGAGGCGGCAACTGTAGCTAAAAATCTGGGATTAGGCGTAAACGCCGGACACGATTTAAACTTGGAAAACCTGAATTATCTTTACATTAATATTCCTTGGCTGAAAGAAGTTTCTATCGGTCATTCACTCATTAGCGATGCACTTTACATGGGCTTGGAAAAAACAATAAAAGCTTATAAAAATTGTTTAAATACACCTGTCGAGAGTGTCAACCCGTAGAATATTATTTATCTTTACACATAGTTATTAAATATTTGAATCGATGAACTTGTTACAAATTGCTCCTGTTCAAGATACTTTGCAACAAATGCAGCAAATTACGACTGCAGTTGAAACCCAAACAACTATGAACGCCTTAGACCTCGCATTTAAGGGTGGTTGGTTGATGATTGTTTTGTTGGTGCTTTTGCTCCTTTCGGTTTATGTACTTATCGAAAGAACGTTGGTGATAAACAAAGCCGGAAAAGAAGACAGTTCCTTTATGAATCGCATAAAAGACTACATTCTTGATGGAAAAATTGAAACGGCAATGACACTTTGTCGCAATACCAACACCCCCTCGGCAAGAATGGTGGAAAAAGGAATTTCCCGATTGGGCAGACCTACGGCAGATGTGATGTCGGCAATAGAAAATCAGGGAAATATCGAAATTTCTAAGTTAGAAAAAGGATTGCCGCTTCTTGCAACAACCGCGTCCGGAGCGCCCATGATTGGTTTTTTGGGAACCGTTACCGGAATGGTTAAGGCATTTATGAGTATGGCAAGCGCAGGGGCAAACGTGGATGTGAATATTTTATCTACAGGAATTTACGAGGCCTTAGTGACAACTGTTGGCGGTCTTATCGTGGGAATTATTGCGTTGTTTGCGTACAACTACCTTACTACACGAATAAAAGGTATTGTAAACAAACTCGAAATGAGGATCATGGAGTTTATGGATATTCTGAACGAACCTGTGGCATAGCGTGTTGGTGGAGACGCAAGCATTGCGTCTCTACAGGTATAAAGATCTAATTATCTATTAGTCTCAAAAAATGGCATTAAAACAACGATTCAACGTAGAAGCAAATTTCAGCATGGCATCCATGACTGATGTGATATTTCTGTTGCTTATTTTCTTTATGATCACATCCACCATTGTAGTGCCAAACGCCATAAAAGTGCTGCTGCCGAAATCGCAACAACAAGCTCAGGCGAAGCCCATTACGCGGGTTACTATCGATAAAAGCCTGACGTATTATGTTGCGAATGCAAACGAAACCGAGCGTGTGGTAACCTTCGAACAGATTACTCCGTTCCTGCAATCGGTTTACTCGGCGGAGCCGGATATTTTTGTGGCTCTGTATGCCGATGAAGAAGTACCGTATCGAGAGATAGTAAAAATACTGGATATTGCCAATCAAAACCAATTTAAGATGGTGTTGATGACAAGACCGAATTAAACGGATATATATTAACTTTGTCAAAGTTGCGAATTTTGGACGGAGAAATCGGAATGTACGAGGAAAAAGATATAGATTACGATAAAATGTATCGTTATTGGATTGAATCTTCCGATGACGACTTCAGAGTAATGTCGAATTTATATCGGTCGAAATCGTATAATTGGGCATTATTTGCTGGACATTTGAGTTTAGAGAAATTGTTAAAAGGATTATATGTAAAAAACTACCGTAAAATAGCTCCATTTACACATAATTCATCAAGATTAGCAGAGTTGAATAATATCGATTTAACTTTCGAAAAATTAGACTGGTTAGATGAAATAACAATGTTTAATCTCAATGGACGTTACGATGATTATAAAAAGAAATTTCACTTGATGTGTACACTCGATTTTACAGATAAATGGATAGTACGAATAAATGAATTAAGAACATGGATAAAGTCGATGCTTTAAATATTGCAAGAAGATTTGCCGACGAAGTTAATCTTAAGTATCACTTTGCCAAGGTTTTCCTATTTGGTTCTTTTGCAAAGGACAATTTTCGTGAGGAGAGCGATATCGATATAGCTGTTGTTCTTTCAGATTACTCTGATTTTTATAAAACTCAATTGGATTTAATGCGATTGAGAAGATCAATCGATCTTCGTATCGAACCTCATCCGTTCAAATTGTCAGAATTTAATTTATCCGATCCGTTTGCCTATGAAGTTATTACATCTGGAATAGAAATTACGGGCAAAAACATACAAAACTTGCGGTCTCACGTTGCCGAAGAAAAATCCATCTATCACACAACAAAAAAATAATGCAAATCACAAGAGAAAAAATATCCGGAATTATCGGAACAGGCGTTTTCACGATGCTGCTCCTGCTTCTCTTGTTATTCTCTTACTTCACGCTATACACTCCACCCGATGAACTGGAAGGTATTCCCGTAATGTTCGGAAATATGGAAGATGCCTTCGGCGCAACGGAATCTCCCATGAATGAAATTTCACCTATTCCCTCACAACTACCGTCTGTTCCGAAACAATCTCCCAGCGAACCGCTAATTACCCAAAATACCGAACCAACTATTAATGTAGCTGCTCAACGCGAAGAAAAGCGCCGTCGCGAACAATTAGCCGAGCAACGTCGTTTACAAGAAGAGGCTCTACGCCGACAACGCGAAGAAGAAGCTCGAAAACGGGAAATCAACCAACGAATGAGTGGCTTATTTGGCGAAAATTCCGGAAATAGAGGAGAAACCGAAGGTGCCGGCACGCAAGGTGTTTCCACGGGAAATGCTTCGCAAGGAGCGACATCAGGCACAGGTGGAATCGGATCTTTCGATTTGGGAGGACGTAGTTTAGGCACAGGTGGTTTAGCTCAACCCAGCTATTCGGTAAACGATTACGGAACAGTAGTAGTAACAATAACTGTTGATCCTCGTGGAAACGTTATAAATGCTGAAATCGGACGTGGTACAAACACCCCAAACACTTCTCTTCGAAACGAAGCCCTCCGCGCTGCTCGCAAAACCAAGTTTAATGCGATAAACTCCACCAACAACCAGCAAGGAACCATAACATATCGGTTCAATTTGAATTAATTTTAGGTTTCGGCAAATTAGACTATCTCGAAATCTCATTTCTGTCTTCCGACATCTAACATTCTAAATATCTTTATAAAAATGAAAAAAGTAGCTTTATTTTTAGCCAACGGTTTCGAAGAAATTGAAGCCTTGGGAACCATTGACATTTTACGTAGGGCGCAGATTCCTGTTCAAACCGTTTCGATAACCAACGACAAAAACGTTACAGGAGCACATAATATCACTGTTTTAGCCGATACAACTTTCGCAGAATTGGATTTTTCCAATGTAGATGTTTTAGTACTTCCCGGTGGAATGCCCGGTGCAAAAAATCTCAACGAACACGAAGAACTAAAAAAACATGTAAAAGAGTTTGCCGAAAAAGGGAAAAATGTAGCGGCCATTTGTGCTGCGCCTATGGTTTTAGGAGGATTAGGTCTTCTCGACGGAAAAAAGGCAACTTGTTATCCCGGTTTTGAACCCGAACTTATCGGAGCAAAAGTAACCGGCGAAAAAGTAGCTATTGACAAAAATATTGTTACCGGAAAAGGGCCTGGCTTTGTTTTCGATTTTGCTTTGCAACTGGTAGAAACCATTGCAGGAATAGGCACACGTAAAGAAGTACAGGAAGGATTGCTTATTTAATCTTCCTGCTTACGAGTCTTCACTTTCCGAAAGGAAGTATTTTTCTAAAATTCAAGGTGCAAAGAATTGGTTATTAACAAAAAACCAACTATCTTTGCACCGTTTTTTTCGACAATATAAAGTCTAACTTATTTTAATTATTAATTTTTTAAACAACAAATGACAGACAACTTAAAAACTGTAGCTCCCATAGAGGAATTTGATTGGGATGCTTACGCAAAAGGCGAAGTTTACACCAAAGAAAAGAAAGAAGAACTTACCGAAAGCTACGACAATACGTTGAGCAAAATCAACGACAAAGAAGTAGTAAATGGTATTGTTACCTCCATGAACAAACGCGAAGCTGTAGTTAATATCGGCTTCAAATCAGACGGTGTGGTGTCAATGAGCGAGTTTCGCTATAACCCCGACCTGAAAATTGGCGACGAAGTAGAGGTTTACATCGAAAGCCAAGAAGACAGAAATGGACAATTGCTCCTTTCGCACAAAAAAGCACGCGCTTCACGCTCGTGGGATCGCGTAAACGCAGCATTAGAAAACAACGAAGTTATCAAAGGTTACATCAAATGCCGTACAAAAGGCGGTATGATTGTTGACGTATTCGGTATTGAAGCGTTCTTGCCGGGTTCGCAAATCGATGTGAAACCCATCCGTGATTATGACATCTTCGTTGACAAAACAATGGAGTTCAAGGTAGTGAAAATTAATCCTGAATTCAAAAACGTGGTTGTTTCACACAAAGCTCTTATCGAAGAAGAACTGGAACAACAGAAAAAAGAAATTATTTCGAAACTCGAAAAAGGTCAAGTACTCGAAGGTGTGGTTAAAAACGTCACCTCCTACGGTGTATTCGTTGACCTTGGCGGCGTTGACGGCTTAATTCACATCACCGATCTTTCGTGGGGACGCATCCAGCATCCGGACGAGGTGGTTAAATTGGACGACAAAATCAACGTAGTAATTCTCGATTTCGATGATGACAAAAAACGTATTGCTCTCGGGTTAAAACAATTAACTCCACATCCATGGGATGCTATGGACGACAGCCTAAAAGTTGGCGATATCGTAAAAGGAAAAGTGGTTGTTATTGCCGATTACGGAGCTTTTGTTGAAGTTGCACCGGGCGTTGAAGGTTTAATTCACGTATCGGAAATGAGCTGGACACAGCATTTACACAGCGCACAAGACTTTATGAAAGTGAGTGATGAAGTGGAAGCTGTTATTCTCACGCTCGATCGCGAAGAGAGAAAAATGTCACTTGGCGTAAAACAACTCAAACCCGATCCATGGGAAAATATCGAAGAAAAATATCCTGCCGGAAGCACTCACACCGCTACTGTTCGCAACTTCACTAATTTTGGTGCATTTGTTGAAATTGAAGAAGGTGTTGAAGGTTTGATTCACATTTCTGATCTGTCTTGGACGAAAAAAATCAAACACCCGAGCGAAGTTACCGAAATCGGTGCTCCCATTGAAGTTCAGGTTCTGGAAATTGATAAAGAAAACCGTCGCTTAAGTCTTGGACACAAACAACTGGAAGAAAATCCATGGGATGTATTCGAAACTATTTTTACAGCCGGCTCGGTTCACGAAGGTACAGTTCTCGAATTTCTAGATAAAGGTGCCATAATTTCATTGCCGTACGGCGTGGAAGGTTTTTCCACTCCAAAACATTTGGTAAAAGAAGATGGATCACAAGCTCAAGCTGAAGATAAATTAGAATTTAAAGTTATTGAGTTCAACAAAGACGCTAAACGTATTATCGTTTCACATAGCCGCATTCACGAAGATGCCCAAGGCGGTGGCTCTGATGAAAGCAGAAAAGGCAAACGCTCAACAGGCAAGAAAGAAAGTCAATCATCAACAATAGCTGTTCCAGCAATGGAAAAAACCACATTGGGTGATATTGAAGAACTTGCTGCTTTGAAAGAAAAACTGGATAACCAAAAAGTGGCAGCTTTCAAAAAAGAAGCAAAAGCTAAAGCTAAAAAAGAAGAAGAAGTAGCAGTAGAAGAAAAAGCTGAAGAAACGGCAAAAGCTGAAGAAGTAAATGCCGAAACTGATAAAGCTCAAGAAGAGGTTAAAGCTACAACAAAAGAAAAAGCTGAGAAAAAAGAGAAAGCCGCATCTAAAGCTAAAGAATCGGAAGAAACAGAAAGCAAAGAATAGTTTTCTTTCCTCCCTAATCTATACGAAAAAAGCTGCCCCTTTCCGGAGGCAGCTTTTTTATTATTGAAAATGTGTCTCGTCCTGAAATAGCGTTACATAAAAAAAATCACAATGAAAGAAAAAGA
>JAUNUM010000170.1 GCA_030538215.1 Bacteroidia bacterium | reverse complement strand
CAATCGACTTTATAGTCGAAACTCAAACGACTTATAGTCGAAATCCAAACTATGGATTTTCAATCCATAGTGGTTGAGTATGACGTTTGATAACACAACAAACAAATTAGTTAAAACACAAGTTTCTGAACTTATACAAGCACGACATTCAAATCTTGTAAAACTTAAATTTTCAGATAGAGAGATAATTACAACAGACGATCATCCATTTTGGACAGAAGGTGAAAATTGGGCTTCACTCAATCCAACTAAGTCTAACAATAATTACGACCAAGACACAGAGGTAAAACAGTTAGTTGTTGGTGACAAAATTTTTGTTGCTTCCGAAAATAAATTCATAGACGTAATTGACATTGAAGAAATCGAAGATGAACAAATGACATTTACGTTAGAATTGACACTAAGAAACAACTTTATTGCAAATGGGCTTTTAGTGAAAACCGAAAGCCCTAAATGGATGAATTGAAGATAAAAACGAGTGTTACACGGGCTTTTCTCAATGGCTGCTGAGTGATTCGATTGAGCAACTACGATAAATTGAAAGCACGCTTTTTATAGGTTAAAGATATCTGTAACAAGCCAATTCCAATATAATTAAAATCAAAAGCAAAGAATATAAACAGGATGGATATTGGGTTTACATGATTTTTTTAGAAAGCTTTTTCAGATGGAACTATCGATTGCAAGTTTTTCAGTTTTCACTACTTTTACCACGAATAATTCGTTAAAACGAAAAGATATTTGTAAATTTGCACTCTCTTAATAACGACTTATTCTAACATTCTTAATAAATAAAAATTCAAAAAACTATGATTAAAGTAGGTATCAACGGATTCGGACGTATTGGACGTTTGGTTTTCCGCGCAGCTCAAAAAAGAAACGATATTCAAGTTGTAGGAATCAATGACTTACTCGATGTGGATTACATCGCTTATATGTTGAAATACGACACCATTCACGGGAAATTCCAAGGAACAGTTGACGTAAAAGACGGACAATTAATAGTGAACGGAAATACAATCCGCGTATCTGCAGAAAAAAATCCGGCAGACTTGAAATGGGGCGCTATTGGAGCAGAATATATTGTTGAATCTACCGGTTTATTTCTTTCGAAAGACAAAGCTCAGGGACATATTGATGCAGGTGCAAAATATGTGGTTATGTCGGCTCCTTCAAAAGACGATACACGCATGTATGTTTGTGGTGTAAACGAAAAAACATATACAAAAGGTGAGCAATTTGTATCGAATGCTTCATGCACCACCAACTGCTTGGCTCCTATTACAAAAGTTCTTAACGATAAATTCGGCGTACTGGAAGGTCTAATGACTACTGTTCACGCTACTACAGCTACTCAAAAAACAGTTGACGGACCTTCGGCAAAAGACTGGAGAGGCGGTCGTGCCGCAGGCGGTAATATCATTCCATCTTCTACTGGAGCAGCTAAAGCTGTTGGTAAAGTTATTCCCGAATTAAATGGAAAATTAACAGGTATGTCTTTCCGCGTTCCTACTTTAAACGTTTCTGCAGTTGACTTAACTGTTCGTTTGGCAAAAGAAACCTCCTACGAAGAAATTTGTGCCGCTATGAAAGAAGCTTCGGAGGGCGAATTGAAAGGTATCCTCGGATATACTAATGAAGACGTTGTTTCTTCAGATTTTATCGGTGATGCACGCACTTCTATTTTCGATGAAAAAGCAGGTATCCAACTCAGTCCGACTTTTGTTAAAATTGTTAGCTGGTATGACAACGAGTGGGGTTATTCAAACAAAGTGCTTGAGTTGATTTCTCACATGGCAAAAGTAAACGCATAATAAATATAGTTTAAGCTATAATACTTCAAAAAACGTCACTCGAAAAGTGGCGTTTTTTTCCTGTTTTCCTCGCTGGGTCACCCAAAATCGATATCAAATAATTTCAAT
>JAUNUM010000072.1 GCA_030538215.1 Bacteroidia bacterium | reverse complement strand
ATAAAAGAATTAATTTTGTATAAAACCTGTAACGGTTATTTAGGACTAGTCAAAACATCCAACTATTAAACATCTTTACACATTAAAAACACAATTGTCCACACTAATTTTCTTATCTTTGTATCGAATTTAAAAGGGTTTCTTTTTAATAAATGAGAAAGAATTTCCACATAAAAAAACTTTACGGCTATTTATTAAAAACCTATATCCCACTATTTCTAATGACATTTGCCATATGCCTTTTTTTGGTATTAATGCAATTCTTATGGAAATATGTTGAGGATATGGTTGGTAAGGGACTGGAGCTAAGCGTAATAGGTGAAATGTTTTTATATGCGGCATTACAGCTAATACCTATGGCATTACCGCTGTCCATTCTGCTTGCTTCACTGATGATGTTTGGAAATTTAGGCGAAAACTTAGAACTTTTGGCCATAAAATCGGCAGGAATTTCTCTCACCAAATCTATGATTCCACTTATTGTTTTGATTGTTTTAATAAGTATTGGAACCTTCTTTTTTCAAAACAATGCTATGCCAAAAATTCAGCCTAAGTTTTATTCACTTTTAATTTCTATACGCCAAAAATCTCCAGAACTGGACATCCCTGAAGGTGTTTTCTATAAAGAAATTCAGGGATATAATTTGTACGTGGGTAAAAAAAATAGAGAAACCGGAATGCTTTATGATGTCTCTATCTACGATATCAGCAGTGGATTTCAAAATATGGCGGTAATCATTTGCGATTCTGCCGAAATGCGAATGTCAGAAGATAAATTATCTTTGATTTTCACGATGCACAGCGGACAGCAGTTTCAAAATTTTATCGAGGGTGCGGAAAGTATAAATTCTTCATCGGAATTTATTCCTTACGCGCGTGAAAGTTTCGTTTCCAAAATAATGACTATATCATACGATGACAACTTCAATCGAATGGAAGAAAGCGTTTTACAGGAAAACGAATCGAGCAATTATGTTGCTAAAAATATGACACAATTAAAGGTGTCTATCGACTCGATGGAGCAATTTATCGATAGCATAAATATCTCCGACCGTAAAATAATGAAACAATACACCTATCTTTCTTTCCGAAATAGTTATCCGCAAGACAAAAAAGATTCTATTATTCAGAAAGCGAATACATCGTTCGCGAAACTCAAAATGGATTCAATTTTTGCATCAAAAAATATTCGGGTTCAAACTTCAATACTCCAAAGCGCTTATTCAAAAGCCGATAATAACGGAAACGATTATCTTTTCCGCTCCATGTCGAAAACCACTACACAACGAAACATCAACCGACAATGGATTGAATGGCATAGAAAATTCACCATCCCTTTTGCTTGTCTTATATTCTTTTTCATTGGAGCTCCGCTGGGTTCTATCGTGCGAAAAGGTGGACTGGGAACGCCCATTGTTATATCGGTTATTTTGTTTATCATTTACTATATTTTAGATAATATTGGTTACAAAATGGCACGAGACGGAGTATGGGAACATTGGATAGGAATGTGGTTCAGCTCCATGATACTACTTCCTTTGGGTATCTTTCTGACTTACAAAGCAATGAATGATTCAGTAATTTTAAGCACCGATACTTACGTAAGTTTCTTCAAAAAATTGTTTTTTATCAGAGAAAGAAGAAATTATACGGTAAAAGAAGTTGTTATTGAAGAACCCAACTATTTTGAAATTAAAAAACTGACCGGTGAATTAACTCAGGAAGTGTCTGTTCATTTACATAAATATGAAAAAATAGGATATAAAACATATTGGATGGATAACGGTTACGATGAAAGTTTAATATCGATTAAAACAAATATGGAGAACATTCTGAACCAGTTATCTAATTCACGCAAATCCTTTATTATTGAAAAAGCAAAAGAATATCCGATATTTATTAAATACGTTCGACCATTTAAGGCAGGATCAATTCCTACAAAAATGCTTATGTACGCTTTCCCGATCGGAATTGTTATAAAACTGCTTTCATTACCTTTTGAAAAACGAATAAATAGAGACTTAAATACAATATTAAAATTAAACGAAGAATTAACTGAAATAATGAACAACCAGCAAAATAACATTGCTGTATAAAAAATACGAAATGAAAGAATTTACGCTGAACACGATAGAAGAGGCTATCGAAGAGATAAAAAAAGGAAATTTTATCATCGTAGTTGACGATAAAGATCGCGAAAACGAAGGCGACCTTATTATCGCCGCTGAGTGCATTACTCCCGAAAAAGTTAATTTCATGGAGACATACGCCCGCGGCTTAATTTGTGCACCCATCACCATTGAACGTGCAGAAGAATTGGAACTTCCTATGATGGTAACGCACAACACATCAATCCATTCTACTCCGTTTACAGTTTCTATAGATTTGCTTACACACGGCTGTACAACCGGAATTTCGGCTTACGATCGGGCACAAAGCATATTAGCGCTCACGCGCGAAGAAACCAAGCCCGAAGATTATGGCCGTCCGGGACATATTTTCCCGCTTCGTGCCATGAGCAGAGGTGTTATTCGTCGCGCCGGACATACAGAAGCCGCTATCGATTTGGCTCGTTTAGCCGGATTATATCCCGCCGGAGCACTTGCCGAAATTAAAAAAGAAGACGGAGAAATGGCTCGTTTGCCGGAACTGATGAAAATGGCAGAAGAGTTTAACCTAAAAATCATTTCGGTTGCCGATCTTATTAAGTATCGTTTGAAAACGGAATCACTGGTAATACGTGGCGAGGAAATTCACCTCCCAACCGAATACGGTGATTTCCACATGGTTCCATTCCGTCAGAAATCCAATGGATTAGATCACGTTGCAATTATCAAAGGAGAGTGGAAAGAAGATGAACCCGTTTTAGTTCGCGTACACTCGTCGTGTGTTACCGGCGATATTTTCGGTTCATTGCGCTGCGAATGTGGCGAACAGTTACACAAAGCCATGCAAATGATTGAAAAAGAAGGAAAAGGTGTTGTTGTTTACCTCAATCAGGAAGGTCGCGGAATCGGACTTATGGCAAAAGCATCGGCTTATAAATTACAGGAAAAAGGAATGGATACCGTAGACGCCAACTTGCATTTGGGATATAAAGCCGATGAGCGCGATTACGGCGTAGGTGCACAAATTCTCAGAAACTTGGGTATTACCAAAATGCGATTAATGACTAACAATCCCGTAAAACGTATCGGGCTGGAATCCTACGGGTTAGAAGTGGCAGAAAACGTTCCTATTGAAGTAACGCCCAATAAATATAACCACTTTTACATGGAAACCAAAAAAAATAAAATGGGACATACTTTGGGAATATAAAATAAAAAATGGAACTAATTTATCTTCTCATAGGTTTTGCAGTCGGCGGAATAATTGCTTGGGTTATGGCAATTCTGCTGATGAGATCGAAAACGGTTTCGAAGAAAGAACTCGAAATCGTAAATGAGAAGAATGTGTCTTTAAATACCGATCTCATTGTTGCTCACGAAAGATTGAAATTGATGACGGAAGAGCAGACGGAGCTAAAAGTAGAGATTGATACTTACAAAGCAAAAATCGAAACTTTTCAGAACGAAGTTCAGGAATTTGAACGAAATCTATCCAATACTTCCGCGCAGCTTAATACCGCCAACGAAACTATAAAAAAGCAGTTGGAGGATATCGGTTCTTATAAATTGGAATTGAAATCGAAAACCGACGAGTTCAACGAAACCAATAAATTGCTTGCCGCTTCCACTGCCGATTTTAATGCACTGAAAGAGAAATTGGAAACGCAAAAAATCGAAATGGGAAACTTGCGTAAGCAATTTAATTTGGAGTTCGAAAACATTGCGGAGAAAATTTTGGACGAAAAGACACATAAGTTTACTAAGATTAATCAGGAAAACTTAGATATTCTTCTGAAACCCTTGGGCGAAAATATCGAATCGTTCAAGAAAAAGGTGGAAGAAGTTTATGTAACCGAAGCCAAAGAACGTTTTTCATTGGGTGAAGAAGTTAAAAAACTGGCTCAACTGAACCAGAAAATTAGCGAAGAAGCCGTTAATTTAACTAACGCACTCAAAGGCAACACAAAAACGCAGGGAAACTGGGGTGAAATTATTCTTGAAAATATCCTTGAACGATCGGGATTGACACTCGGACGTGAATATTTTGTGCAGGAGTTTCTTCGAGATTCCGACGGGAATCCATTAAAAAATGAAGATGGCTCACGCCTGCAACCCGATATTATCATCTCATATCCCGATGAGCGTAAGGTAATTATCGACTCCAAAGTTTCACTTTTGGCGTATGCCAATTTTGTTGCGGCAAACAATCCGGACGAACAAAAACAGCAACTTACCAATCACCTGCGTTCTATACGCCGACATATTGACGTGTTAAGTGCAAAAAATTATCAAGATTATGCTGCTACGCTCGATTTCGTGATGATGTTTATCCCCAATGAACCGGCTTACCTATTGGCTTTACAGCACGAAGAATCACTTTGGCAATATGCTTACGACAAAAAAATTCTGCTGATAAGTCCCACCAACCTTATTGCGGCGTTAAAATTAATCGTAGATTTGTGGAAGCGTGAATATCAAAATCGCAACGCGATAGAAATTGCCGAACGTGGAGCAAAATTGTACGATAAATTTGTTGGGTTTATTGGTAATCTCGAAAGGGTGGGCAAGAACATCGATCAAGCTCAAAATGCATATAATGAGGCTTACAAACAACTTTCCACCGGAAATGACAACTTAGTATTGCAAACCCAAAAACTGAAAGATTTAGGCGTGAAAGCGAAGAAAGAATTACCTTCATCGTTGCTGGAATTAACAGAAGAACCGGATAATGTAACATCCGATTCGAATTCATAATATATTGACTTATTATAACTCATAACTTAAATAATAACTATGTACGAAAAAATGCAAAAACACCTGCAAACCGAGCTTAAAGCTATTGAAGAAGCAGGTCTTTACAAAAATGAACGAATTATTGTAACGCCCCAAAAGGCGGAAATCAAAGTAAAGTCGGGACAAGAAGTGCTAAACTTCTGTGCTAATAACTACCTCGGACTATCGGACAACAACCAACTGATAGAAGCTGCAAAAAAAGCTCTTAATGAGCGTGGATATGGAATGTCATCCGTGCGATTCATTTGCGGAACGCAAGACCTTCACAAAGAGTTAGAAACAACTATCAGTAAGTTTTTTAAAACGGAAGATACTCTTTTATATGCTGCCTGTTTCGATGCTAACGGCGGACTTTTCGAGCCATTATTCACCGAAGAAGACGCCATTATCTCCGATGCGCTCAACCACGCATCCATTATCGATGGTGTACGTCTTTGCAAAGCAAAACGATATCGTTACGCCAACGCCGATATGGCCGATTTGGAAGAAAAGCTGAAAGAAGCACAAGCACAACGTTTCCGCATAATTGCCACCGATGGCGTTTTCTCGATGGACGGGAACGTGGCTCCCATTGACAAAATCATGGAACTAGCCGAAAAATACGACGCATTGGTAATGATTGATGAAAGTCATTCGGCAGGAGTTGTAGGAAAAACCGGTCGCGGTGTTACCGAACTATACAATTGTTTGGGAAAAGCGGAAATAATTACCGGAACACTCGGTAAAGCTTTTGGTGGTGCCATCGGCGGTTTCACTACCGGACGTAAGGAAATTATCGATATGCTTCGTCAGCGTTCACGTCCTTATCTTTTCTCAAATTCTATTCCTCCGTTGGTAGCATCCGCCGGAATCAAAGCTTTTGAACTGCTTCAAGAATCGAATGATTTACAAGACAAATTGCACGAAAATGTAGATTATTTCGTGGCCAAAATGAAAGAAGCCAATTTCGACATAAAACCTACTCAATCAGCCATCTGTGCCGTAATGCTCTACGATGCCAAGCTATCGCAACAATTTGCAGCAGAGTTGCTTGATGAAGGTATTTATGTTATCGGATTTTACTTCCCAGTTGTGCCGCGAGATGAAGCACGCATCCGCGTTCAGCTATCAGCCGGACACACACGTGAACACCTTGACAAAGCTATCGCAGCGTTTATCAAAGTAGGAAAAAAACTGAATATTATTTAAATAGTAAAGATGGTGCGCGCACCGTCTCTACACAATTTATAACTAAAATGAAAGCCTTAGTAAAATTACGACCCGAAAAAGGAATCTGGATGCAAGACATACCCGTTCCCGAAATTGGAGTGAACGATGTTCTCATCAAAATAAAAAAAACATCCATCTGCGGAACCGACCTGCACATCTATAAATGGGACGATTGGGCGCAAAAAACCATCAAAACTCCGATGACCATCGGCCACGAATACGTGGGTGAAATCGCGGATATGGGCAGCGGCGTGAAAAATCTGAAAGTTGGTGATCGTGTTACCGGCGAAGGACATATCGCTTGCGGACATTGTCGCAACTGCCGTCGTGGAAAACTGCACGTGTGTGAGAATACCATCGGTGTGGGCGTAAACCGTGATGGCGCATTTGCCGAATACTTATCGCTTCCGGCCGAAAATGTAATAAAGCTCGACTCTCGCATTCCTGATGAAATTGCTTCCATTATGGATCCATTTGGAAATGCTACGCATACGGCATTGTCGTTTCCGCTCATTGGTGAAGATGTGCTTATTACCGGCGCCGGTCTTATCGGGAGTATGGCAACAGCCATTTGTAAGTTTGCCGGCGCACGATTTATTGTGGTCAGCGATTTGAGCGATTATCGATTGGAAATTGCCAAGAAAATGGGTGCAACACTCACCGTTAATCCATCGAAAGGCGAAACCATTAAACAAGCCGTTGAAAAATTGGGTATGCGCGGCTTCGACGTTGGGCTGGAAATGTCAGGTTCTCCTGCCGGATTTCGCGAAATGGTTGCCAATATGTACAACGGTTCAAAAATATCGCTGCTTGGTATTTTACCGAATAATACCACTGTGGACTGGAACGAAATTATTTTTAAAGCACTTACATTAAAAGGAATTTACGGTCGCGAAATGTGGGAAACCTGGTATCAGATGGAGCAAATGCTGATTTCGGGAATTGACCTAACGCCCGTAATTACGCATCGTTTTTCTATCAACGAATTTCAAAAAGGTTTCGATGTGATGGAAAGTGGACAATGTGGAAAAGTAATATTGGATTGGGAATAAGTTGTTTTTCCGATATAGAAAAAGCCCGAAAGTGAAACACTTTTGGGCTTTTATTTTTGGGGAGGCGATAGCTTTGCTTTCGTTTATTATCATACCGCATCATCACTCGGCTTACTTTCAGTAATAGTTATTATCTGAAAGTTTCTATCCAATTCCAGATGAACGATATATCCCGAAACGGTTTTCTGCCGCCCACCATCATCAACAAACGATTTTTGAACCGGCACATTCACTTTGTAATGTTCAATCAGCGTTTTTTCATACGCTACCGCGTTCATATTCGGTAGATATTTAACGGTTGAAGCTTGTGTTCTCGCTCCCGAAATAATCAAATCTCCCACTATTTTATCACGCTGTCCTCCACCGGAACTAAAAAATTGAAAAACCGTTGGAGCCAAATATTTACTCATTTCGTTGGCATTAAGAGCCGATAATGCTGTGAAAAATCCGTCAACGGTGAGTTTTGCGCTATCCAAATCGGTTTGCGTAACCGGATACGACTGAAACAGCATATCGTATCTTCTCTGTGCATCACCGAAATAATCGCCCGGAAACTCTCCACTTTGCGACATAACCATATATTTGGAATAACTTTCGGCCGTGTTATCGTTCAGTGTTGCCATCCAAGTAAGTGAATCTAATCGTTTCTTCACCAATGAATTATAAGGACTCTCTGGATATTTTATTATAAAATCGCGCAGTTCAGCAGTATTTTCCGATATTTGCAAATTTCCCCAAATTTCGGCTTCATCACTTTTGAGTTTCATCAAACTTTCTTCTGCCAAGTTGTAATATTTCCCTTTTGGAAATGCTTGCATATATGTGAGATATCCCCCAATTGTATTCTCTTTTACGGCCATATCCCATTGCGAGCGATCTAAATTACCTTTTCTCACCACTTGTCCGTAATAGAAAAAACCAATCACAAGCAACACTCCCACAACAAGTAAGCCAATAAATACATTGCGTTTGTTTTTTCGTAACTTGGAAGGTTCGCGCAAAGTTTTTGATAATGAGGCTTCTTTTTTATCAGTAACCTCAGGTTTATCAAAAATATCTTCACCTGTAGGAGTATTGATATTTTCTGTTTTCTCGGGAACATCAACTTCATATTCCTTCTCTATCTTGTTTTTGCAATCAGCGCAAAACAATACTTTTTCGGATTTATTTTTCCCACAAAGAGGACAAAATTGAGACATAGATTCGTGAATTTTTAATTCAGACAAAGATAAAGAATGCACAGAAATAAAGGTAATAATTCGCTCTATTTTTGTTATAAACAGCAAACTTCGTATATTTGAAGGTTATAATACATCAGCTAAATGATTGAAGTAATACGTGCAAACAAAAATAATATTCAAGATATCCAGTTAATAGCAAATATTGCCTGGCCAACCGCTTTTAGTAATATTCTTTCATCTGATCAGATAAAATATATGATGGGCTGGATGTATAGCGATGAGTCGTTGCAGGAGCAGATGGATGTAAAAAATCATCGCTATTTTCTGGCAAAAGTAAACGAAGCATTTGTGGGTTATATGTCGATAGAACATAATTGTGAGAATTCGGGAAAAACTAAAATCCACAAAATTTATATTTTGCCCGATTTACAGAAAAAAGGAATCGGAAAATTACTGCTTGGCAGGGCAATAACCGAAACGAAAGAGCAAAACGAGAGTGCCGTTTATTTAAACGTGAACAAATACAACGAAAACGCTATCGGTTTCTATGAGGAAAACGGTTTCTTTCTCGCAAAAGAAGAAGTGATCGACATCGGCAACGGTTTTATTATGGATGATTATGTGTTTGAAAAAATAGTGCAATTTTAATTTTCGAGGAATCAAATCCTCATATATTATAATATTTCGGGATTTGAATCCCTAAATATTCATTTTTATTTGGAAAAATGTAAGAATACAGCTATTTTTGTTATAAAAATCAAAAAAATGATTGCTCGTCAATTAACTGCAACTTTAACCGAAAAGCTTTTTTCAAATAAAGTAATAATGCTCATCGGTGCGCGACAAGTAGGTAAAACCACACTTGTACGCGATTTGATAAAAAATCAAAATCCGAAAGATATATTGTGGCTCAACGGTGATGAACTGGATGTTCAAAACATGTTTTCGGAAATGTCTTCGACACGATTTCGAGCTTTTTTGGGCAACAAACGTATTATCGTTATTGACGAAGCTCAACGTATCCACGATATTGGATTACGTTTAAAATTAATTGTGGACACATATCCTGAATATCAATTAATTGTTACCGGAAGTTCATCATTCGAATTAACTAATAAGCTAAACGAACCACTAACAGGCCGTAAATGGGAATACAAAATATATCCGTTATCATTTGCTGAAATGGTGGAAGATCACGGCATTCTTGAAGAGAAAAGATTACTTCCACATCGATTAATTTATGGTTACTACCCCGAAATAGTGACGAATATAGGTGACGAAGAAGAGACACTTAAAAACCTATCAACAAGTTATTTATATAAAGACATATTACTTTTAGACCAAATTAAAAAGCCGGAAAACCTGATAAAACTTTTGCAAGCACTTGCTTACCAAATCGGTTCGCAAGTATCTTATGCCGAATTGGGGCAACTGTCCCAATTAGACGGAAAAACAGTTGAGAAATACTTACAAATTCTGGAAGACACCTATATTATTTTTCGACTTGGCTCATTCAGCCGTAATTTACGTAACGAACTTAAGTTTTCTCGAAAAATATATTTTTACGACACAGGAATTCGCAATGCACTAATTGCTAATTTTTCGCAAATAGAAAATAGGACGGATACAGGAATGCTTTGGGAGAATTTTATCATTTCGGAACGAATTAAATTTTTAGAATACAATAAGTTGTGGTCGAATAAATGGTTTTGGCGAACTGTACAACAAAAAGAAATTGATTATATTGAAGAAAGAGATGGGCAACTTTCGGCTTATGAATTTAAATGGAACCCAACAAAAAATATAAGGCAGCCAAAAGTGTTTTTAGGTGCCTATCCCGATGCTTCTTTTAAAGTTATTCATCGTGATAACATAGAAGATTTTCTTCTATTCGAGGAATGAAATCCGTATAAATTATAATATTTCGGGATTTGAATCCTGAGAAATATTCAATTTTTAGCAAAAATGACAAAAACGTCGTCCTACATAAAAAAAAGAATTGCGAGTTTTCGATACGCTTTTCAAGGCGTAGCCACACTTTTTCGCGAAACGCCAAATGCACTCATTCATTTGATAATGGCTGTTTTGTCGGTATTGTTTGGTTTTATTTTTTCCATTTCTGCAACGGAATGGTTAGCCGTGATCATTGTTATCGGATTAGTTTTCACGTCCGAAGCTATAAATACTTCCATAGAAACGCTTGCCGATTTTGTTTCTAAGGAACGCAACGAATCGATTAAAAAAGTGAAGGATTTAGCCGCTGCAGGCGTTTTGTTGGCTGCCATAGCCGCGTTAGTGGTAGGAATTATCGTTTTCTTACCGAAAATTATTGATTATTTCCATTAACATCTAACCCTTCCCCCGCATTGCGGGGGACTTCCCTTGCATCACAAGGGAAGATTGGCGAGCTATTAATATTTGCTGACAACTAAATAATATGACTTACGCAACTGTCCCCTTTTATCCCGATACCTATCGGGAGGGGACGATCCGCCAGCTAGCGGAGGTGGGGATTAAAATTAATAGACTAATTATTACAAATTCATTATCACGAAGTACTACAGACTGCATCATTCAAAAATGTTCGATTACAACTCACATATCACAGAAATACAAGAAATTTCAAACTCAGAATCAAGTTTCAATGAAAAACTTTTCGAACTGAAAAGATTATTGGAACGATTATCGAGAGAATTAACCGCGGAAGAATCCATCCAGTTTCCTACCCTATTTTCCCGATTAGTATTTCTGGCGCAAAAACATCAGCTCCCAAAACAATTAGAATGGCAGTTGCAACATTTGCGTGTTCGCTCCAAAGAAATCAGAAGAAAGAGAAAAGAACTTACCGAAACCGAATATTTTCAGCATGAAAGAACGTTACTCAATTTTCTGCAAATCCTTTCCGGTAACGAAATCAGTTTAGATGAAGATTCCACATATTATCAACAATCCATTAATGAAGAAAAGAAACTACGTGTTCAAATTCAGCAAATAGATAGAGAAAAATGTGAAATCTTGTGTCTTGTGGAGAAACATCCGGGAACAACGGTTACCGTGAAATACAACGTGAAACCCGATAACGATGCGTTAAATAGTTCTGTGGAGCAATTTTGGGAAGGTGCACAACTAAACTTAATTGATTTTTCGATAGATAAAAACGGTGCGCTTATACCCAAACTTATCGTGCTGGAGCCCGATTACCTGGTTGACGCTTCAGCTATTGCGGAATGCTTTCACGATTATTGCATTACACCTATGCATTATTTTCGAAACAAGTTTGAGACACTCGAAAATCGGTCGTATCTGCTGCTGGGAAATTTAGCAAACTTCTTTCTCGACGAACTGATTTTCGCTCAAAATCCCAATGATGTTTCTTTCGGCGAAACATTTTTTAAATCGTTCAAGCAATCGCCTTTCGAGTACACGAGTTGTCAGGATATCGCATCCGATGAAGATTTCCGCGACTTTATGCAAAAGGCGCAATCACAGTTCGAAAATATCAAGCGGGTGATTACCGAAGACTTTCCAACAAGAAATATCGATGTGCGAAAATGCACACTCGAACCTTCTTTTTTCAGCGAAAAATACGGATTTCAAGGTCGGTTAGACTTATTGCAAATCAACAAAAACAATTATAAAATTGTAGAATTAAAATCGGGAAAGCTCCCCTACCCGTCTTACGATTCGGGAAAAATTGCGCTTAACCACGAAGTACAAACCGGCGTTTATCGGCTGATGACCGAAAGTGTTTTCGCTGCGCCATCGCGCAAAGTAGAAGCGGCTATTTTGTATTCGTCGGGAATCATTTCGGGAACAAACCTGCGCTTTGCCGCCGAATTTCAACAATTGGAAAAGGAGATTATTAACGTTAGAAACCACATTGTTGCCAACGAACACAAAATAATGAACGGCGACAACGACACGGTGGCTCAGCTTTTTCAGGAACTATATGCTACAACCGATTTTGCACAGAAAACCGCCAAGTTTTACACGCAAAAAATCGAAGAATTCAAATCGGTTCTTCAGCAATGTACACCCACGGAATTGAGTTATTTTTATAGATATATCCGCTTTATTTCAAGAGAGTTGTATTTGCAAAAAATCGGCGATATCGAGTACGAATCGCCTACGGGAGTGGCTTCGTTGTGGAACAGCGATTTTGCCGAACGCGCCGAAGCGCTGGATGTTTTGTTTGACTTGTCTATTGAGTCGTTTGACGATTCGGGTAACGATATGAAAATTGTTTTCCGAAGAAATCATGCTGAAAACGATATTGTGAACTTCCGCGAAGGTGAAATCTGTATAGTCTATCCACGTCAAAATGAACAAGACACAGTTCTCAAGCGCCAAATTCTAAAAGGGAATATAGCCGCTATTTCCAAAGAGTTTATCGAAATCCGTTTCCGAAACAAGCAGCGAAACCGTACGTTTTTTAACGAAAACAGGCTTTGGGCAGTTGAACACGATACGTTGGACACATCGTACAACAGCATGTACAAGAGTTTATTCTTTTTTCTGAACGCAGCAAAACAGCAACGAGATTTATTGTTAGGAATAACAGAACCAAAAGCTGAAAAAAACACAGAAGAAAACATTAATTATCCCGAAAACATCATCCAAAAAGCAATGGCTGCCGACGATTATTTTCTGATTATTGGTCCGCCGGGAACCGGAAAAACATCCATTTTTGCCCGTCGATTGATTGAAGAATATTACGCAAATCCCAATGTCAATATATTGGTTTTAGCTTACACCAACCGTGCTGTGGATGAACTTTGCGAAGCAATAAATACTGCTTTCGGACAAAACAATAATAAATTTATCCGCGTGGGAACCGAACTTTCGTGCGATGAGAAATATCGGGAACGATTGTTACAAAACATTTCGGAGAAAGCCAAAAACAGAGAGTCGCTGCGACAGGAAATACAAAATACTCGGATTTTTGTCTCCACTCTGGCTTCGATAAACGGAAAGTTAGAACTTTTTAACCTAAAAAAATTCGATGTAGCCATTATCGACGAAGCCTCTCAGATTCTGGAACCGCAAATTATTGGATTGCTGCCCAATTTCGATAAATTTATTATGATTGGCGACCACAATCAGCTGCCGGCAATTGTTTTGCAAAAAAAACATGTTTCCGCCATTCACGAACCCGAATTAACCGAAATAGGAATTACCAGCTGTGCCCACTCCCTTTTTGAGCGGTTATTGCGCAATTGTATAAAAAATAATTGGGTACATGCCTATGCACAACTTACTGTTCAGGGCAGGATGCACGAGCAAATCGCAGCATTTCCATCGAAATATTTCTATCCGCAAAGTCTTTTGCCAGCAAAAGATTGGCAGTCACAACCGTGGGAATCCGCGTTTCCGGAAACCGACGATATATTCTTACAAAATGTATCCAAAAATAGAATTACTTTTTTTTCGACAGAGAAGTTAAATCCGCAACTTCTATCGTCAAAAACAAATGAAAATGAAGCCGATATTGTCGTTTCAATCGTAAAAGCAATTTCGGAAGTTTATGCTCACGACCAACGACCATTTGATATGCAAAATATTGGAATAATAGCTCCTTATCGAAACCAAATTGCATTGATTAAATACAAACTTTCGGAAGCAAATATTCCAGATTATGAGAATATTATGGTGGATACGGTTGAGCGGTTTCAGGGTAGTCAGTGCGATGTGATAATTATTTCGTTTTGCGTAAATAAACCCTATCAATTAAATTTTCTGTGTAACCTGAACGACGATGGAACGGTGGACAGAAAACTAAATGTTTCACTCACGCGCGCACGCCAACAGTTATTTATGGTGGGAAATCGGCAAATTCTCAAAAAACATCCGATTTATGCAACGTTGATGGAAATTCACAAAAATAGAACGATAATCATTCAAGACTGAACAACTTCGATATTAGGATTACGTTTTAGCAACTCATTTTTCAAATATTGAATGTCTTCTGATTTTAACAAGTAAGAAGTATATAATGGCGACTCTCCTCCTTCTTTTTGATACTCAATCATCAGTTTTTTCTCTGAAAGTTCTTGTAAAGCCAAAATAGAGTGAATATTAACTGATTTATTTTTCGCCCGCCACAATAGGCAATAAGATTCAATTGTATCTTGGTCGGATAACCTGTATCCATTAATTTCACGTAAAACACCAAATATAACGGGTAGAAGAATAATCCACATAATCCATTGATTTTGTGGATTAAAAAGAAATAAAGCAATAATAAAAAATGCCAAGGCTCCAGAGAAGGCATATTGAAATATCGCAACTCTGTTCAATAAAAACTTAGAATTTTGTTGTTTCATTTTATAGTTTGTTAATCTATCAATATTTGTGGATTTCGTTTTAACAATTCATGCTGAATATTCTTAATATCCTGATCTCCCAACTCCAAAACTGTCGAAGTTGGTTGCGAATATCCGTCTTTCATATATCGAATAATCAACTTGCCCAGCTTTTCAATCCGCATTTCCAAAATAGCATCGGCCTTAACAGTTCTACTCTCTCTTTTACCGAAAAGAAAATATGTTTCAAGCGTGTTTTCGTTAGTCAGCACATATTTTATCGGAAAGATAAGAAACGATATAAATACGTAAGCCATAGACGTGATTAATCCGATTAAGAAACCTTTAGGAAGAACAAAATAGATAATCGAAAGAACAAAAACTACAACGATCAGCAACGTAATAAACTCCTTTCTTCTGTATCTTACAAAAGTTATATTATTGTTCATGCAATTGGTTTAGCTGATTATTATTTTCGGATTTCGTTTCATTAATTCATCCACTATTATTTTCATATCCGTTTCGGTTAACTCAAGAAAGGTTGAACGTGGGTAAAGATCTTCGGATGTTTTATAATCCAACGACAAACGATGTTGGTTAATCATAATCTCCGAAATATCCGAAATGAAAATGGTTTTCTTTTTCGACCGTCCGAAAAGATGGTAAAATTCGAGAGTGTTTTCGTTTGTTATACTGTATTTTATGTCCATAAAAAGCAAAAAGAAGACACTGGGAAAGACAATCAAAGCAAATTTCCAATCACCACCTGTTACAAAATAAAAAAATGCAAAAAGCAAAAGAACAGCCATGTAACCTCTTATGGATGTTCGTTTCAATCCTCTGTTTATAAATATCATATTGTCAGCTTCTTCCATGTGAGCAGTTGTGTTTTATTTACAAAGGTATTCAAATTTGGATTGCAACGAAACAGTTTTCCCATTATATTTTTTATTAAATCATTTTTTTTATAATTTTGTATCCATAAATTGTCTTATGGTGTAATGGTAGCACAACAGATTCTGGTCCTGTTTGTCTAAGTT
>JAUNUM010000071.1 GCA_030538215.1 Bacteroidia bacterium | reverse complement strand
TTTTTGTTGTTCAAAGATTTTAAAAATTATGTTGACTTCTTCTTGTTACAAGATTTTGTGGACGACAATTATGAAGTGAAATTTTCGTTGCCCTTCGATAATTTTATTCGTTCTCCGTTACCTCAAAATATTCAGGAATATCAAGATTATAAAGACCATACAATTAAGTTGGTGGATTTAAGAAACAAGAGAATATCAAAAAACAAAAAAGCACTGCACACAACATAGCGGTCATCACAAAAAAACCAACAGACATTCGGAATTAAACAAAGACACAAGAGAAATTTAAGAGAAAGTAGTGTAAAAAAACGCATAACCCCCGTTTTTGTAAATTTGTATTTTATCTAAAAAATTATGGCAAAAGGAAGAATACTACAAGTAAAAGAGTCCGAAATAACGGTTATCAGCCAAAAGAATACCGATTATATCTGTTTGACTGACATGACAGTTTCTTTTCGTGAAGGTAGTGGGCTTATCGGTAAATGGATAACCAACAAAAACACGTTAGAATATTTAGGAGTTTGGGGAAAAGTAAACAATCCCGATTTTAATTACCCCGAATTCGGGGTAATTGGACAAGAAGCCGGGACGAACAGATTTATAATGTCAGTGGGTCAATGGATTGGCAGGACAAATGCCTCTGGAATGCTCGTGAAATCGGGTCGTTATGGTGGAACTTATGCTCATAAAGACATTGCGTTTCACTTCGCAATGTGCTTAAGTCCCGAATTTCAGATTTACTTGGTCAACGAATTTCAACGCCTTAAAGACGACGAAAATAACCGGCTGAAATTAGAGTGGAACCTGCAACGAACCCTTGCCAAAGTAAACTATCAAATTCACACTGACGCAATAAAAGAAAATCTTATTCCACCGGAAATAACTAAACAGCAAGCAAGTTTTGTTTATGCCAATGAAGCCGATTTACTAAATGTAGCCCTTTTCGGAATTACAGCCAAAGAATGGAGGGACAGTAATCCAGACAAAACAGGAAACATACGATATTATGCCACATTAGAACAACTTGTAGTGTTGAGCAATATGAAAGCGTAAACGCATTGTTAATCCGACAAGGCCTATCGCAAAGCGAGAGGTTGATACAACTCAACAAAGCAGCCATTACGCAAATGAAATCATTACTTGCAAGCAACACGATAAAAAAACTGAAATAAAAGCAACGAACCGCTAACAAGAGTTTTGTAAGAGAGCGGACGAAATGCTTCGTTTGAAACTTTTTCGTGCATTTGAATATTCGTTCTCCGATTGGAGATTAGTGCTACAAATCCGCTCCCTCGCAAAGCCCCAAACGTTAGCATACTTCTCTGAATCATACTTTCTTTCGCTCCGAAATATTTTTCGCCAATCCCAAAAGAGCTCTCGGCACGTCAGCGGAAACTCAGCCAGTATAAAAACACCCGCAAAACACGAAAAAAGTTGTCTCTCTCAGAAAAACAACTGTGAGAGATTCTTTTCATTATCCACCGCCCACGTCAACACCGCATTCGGCAGAATTTCATAATGAATTTGAAATGTTTTTTGTTCATTGGTTTTCGATTCGTAAGCTTGAAAAACACCTTTCTCTTGTGGTGTAAACGCTTGAACATGAAGATGCTCTTTGAAATCTATTTCACTTTCTTCCATCATTTTAAACATGGTCTCTTTTGCCGACCAATGCAAAAGTTGATGAATAACCTTTTGCGAAGAATCTATGTATTCTTCTTCCGAAATAAACTTATCTGCCAATTTAATTACCCGTTCAGAAATGGTTTCCACATCAATTCCCACGGTATAGTGTTTGTGTAATAAAATAGCCACATAATCTCTGGTGTGCGAAATGCTTATTTTATAAGAATTATCGATTAAGAATGGGCGCCCATCGAGCCGATTGTCAATAATTTTCTCCTCGCCCAAAAGTTCAAAAAGTAAAACCCGAGTAGTAAGCCACTCAATAATTCTTCTTTCAGAACGTATATCTGAAATATATTCTCCTGCTGCTTTCTGTTGATTTTGAGGCAGAGCTTCAAGTAAGAGTTGGTGATTATCGGTTATTTTTCTAATACCGATAAGTCCGCCTCCGTCAATATGTTCCTTGCGAAGAAGCATTTACTTTGATTGTGAGGATTTAGAAATTACGATTCTGACGAATCATTTTTTGCGGGAATAAACCGAACTTTCACAATCCGGCGTTTGCTCATTTCTTCCGCTTGAAATCCGTATTTCTTATATTGTACTAATTCTTTCCGTTTTGGAAAATCGCCTTTCAATTCCAGCATTAATCCGGCTATGGTATCGGCGTCTTCCAGTAGTTTTTCGAAATCTCTTTCGGGTACACCGGTAACTTCGATAAAATCTTCGAGTGAAGTTTTTCCCTCGAAAATATACGACCCATCTTGAGCAATGCTATAAAAGGGTTTTTCTTCTTCGTCATATTCGTCACTAATGTCGCCAACAATTTCCTCCAGAATATCTTCCATTGTAACAATGCCGGTAGTTCCGCCATATTCGTCCACCACAATCGCCATGTGATTTTTATTGGCACGAAACTCTTCCAGCAGATCGTCTATTCGCTTTGTTCCGGGCACAAAATATGCCGGACGAATAAGCGATTGCCACCTAAAATTATCCGTTTTGATGAGATGCGGCAGCAAATCTTTTACATACAAAATCCCTTTAATGTTATCGGGATTTTCTTCGAAAACGGGGATGCGCGAAAAACCGGCTTCCACAATGAAATGAATGACTTCTCTGAACGAAGTTGTAATATCAATAGCCACCATATCGGAGCGCGACACTAAAATGTCATCTACCGTTTTATCCCTAAACCGAATAATACCTTCGAGCATATCTTTTTCCTGCTCTTGGGTAATTTCGCCCGATGTAATTTCTAGCGCCTTGGACAAATCGTCCATCGATATTTCGTATCGTTTTTGAATAGCACTTTTGCTGAAAATTTTGCTCGTTCTTACCAGTAACGATGAAAAAGGAGTCATCAGTTTGTTCAGAATTTGGATGAATCGGGAATTATTGCGTACAAAAGTCAGCGACCGTTGCGAGGTATAAGTTTTCGGAATAATTTCCACGAAAAAAAGTATAAATAAAATGATAACCAGTAGCTCCAGTATAATTTTATTATTACTGCCCGAAAAATAGGGAATAAGATTTAGTAAATAGAAAAGCAGCGTAACCAGCGTGATGTTCAGGAAATTGTATGCTATGACAATAGCACTTAGCAATTTCTCCGGTTTTTGGAGCAATTTGGAGACACGTACAGATTTTGGGTGTGTATCGGTGTGAATTTCTTCCGTTTCTTCTTGATTAAGGGAGAAAAACGCGATTTCCGAACCCGAAATAATAGCATTAATGAACGTGAGCACAAGGGTGAGTGCGATTAAAACATAATCGATGGCCGACAGTGCGACAACCTGTACGTCAGGATATATAAACGAAAGAGGATCAGGATCCAATTGTAGAAAATTTAGTGAAACAAAAGAGAATGTTCTAACCCAAAACTTAAGATTAAAACATTCTCTGCAAAATTACGATGTTTTTTTAAAACGGCAAATCATCTACTTCAGAATTATTGCTTAAATCTACCGGAGCACTATCAGAAACATCATGTTTATCGTTTTGATAACCTGTGCCTTCTCCCGATCCGGCTCTGCGACTAAGCATTTCCAGATTATCGGCATAGATTTCAGTAATATATCTTTTTACACCGTTTTGGTCGTCATACGAACGTGAGCGGATTTTTCCTTCAATATACAATTGTGTGCCTTTTTTTACAAACTTTTCCACAATCTGCGCCAATCCTCTCCAACAAACAACATTATGCCATTCTGTGCGTTCGGGAACTTGAGTTCCGTTTGCTGCCGTGTATCCTCTCTCGCTGGTTGCCAAAGGGAAATTTGCTTTTACGTTGTCGTTGTCAAAATACTTAATCTCAGGGTCTTTCCCCACATTTCCTACTAAAATAACTTTATTTACCGACATAGCTTTAAAAAATTTGGTTTAATAAAATAAATCAATTCCAAACAAAATTAGTGATTATTTTGGATTCTGCAAGTTTTAATTATTGAATTGTTTCCAAATATTTGTGAATGAGCCGTGATATTGGATATTTAAACAGAGATGCAGAGTCGATTTTAATAAATTTTTCATCGAAATCTAAAATGGTTTTCGGATTGGGTTCAACAACATAAAAATCGGCATAAATAATGCGATGCGATAGCACGTGTTTAAGCCGAAATTTGTGTTGAAAATAAATAGAATTAGCGGATGGAAATAAGGTGATAAATTCTTTGTTTTCCTGTAATTTTAAAAAATCACTTTGTGTTTCGGTTTCGATGAGCGGAAATTCGTACAAATTTTTCCAGATATCCGAATTGTCACGCTTTCTAATATATGTGTATCCGTGGTGTTCGATATGAAAATAGTTGAAAAAACGCTCTTTTTGAATAGTTTTTCCTTTTTTTACCGGAAATGCTGGCACGGTTTTCTTCTCAAAAGCTAAGCAAGCAATTTGCAAAGGACATTCTAAGCATTTTGGTTGTTTGGGAGCGCAAACGAGTGCTCCCAGCTCCATAATCGCTTGATTATGATTGCCCGAATCTTGCTCATCGAGAATAGATTGTGCTATTTTTGCAAAAAGCTTTTTTCCGGCGGTTGTATCTATTGGCTCGTCAATGGCAAAAAGACGCGATAAAACTCGATAAACATTCCCATCAACAACCGCGTGTGGCAAATCGTAAACAATAGATGCAACGGCAGCGGCCGTATATTCTCCCACGCCTTTCAATGAAAGAATATTGTTATACGATGTAGGGAAAATTCCATTAAATTTCTCCATAATCTGTTTGGCTGCCGCATGTAAATTTCTGGCTCTCGAATAATAGCCCAGTCCTTGCCAAATTTTCAAAACATCATCTTCCGGCGCTTCGGCGAGTGATTTTATGTCGGGAAATTTTTCTATAAATCGTAAAAAATAATCGTGTCCCTGATTTACCCGGGTTTGTTGTAAAATAATCTCGGAAATCCAAACAATATATGGGTTTCTAGAATTTCTCCAAGGCAAGCTTCGTTTATGTTGTGCATACCAATTTTGTAAAAGGCTGCTTATCAATTTGTCACTCTCTATTTTATTCATTATCTTTGTAAAATCAACCACAAAACTACATTAAAAACACGTTTATCCAAGAAAATTAGGAGAAAAGAATAAAATAAAATCCGATTTATTTTTGGGGATGAAAAAAAAGCTATATATTTGCAGTCCAAAATTTTAAGAATTAACTATATTATCACTAAACATTAAAAAAATAATAAAATGACTAAGGCAGACATTGTAAACGAAATTGCAAAGAATACGGGTGTAGATAAAGCATCTGTTTTGGCAACAGTAGAATCTTTTATGGAAGTAGTGAAAGATTCATTAGCACAAAATGAGAATGTTTATTTAAGAGGTTTCGGTAGCTTTATCGTGAAGAAAAGAGCTCAAAAAACTGCTCGCAACATCTCGAAAAATACAACAATCATTATCCCCGAACACAATATACCCGCTTTCAAGCCGGCAAAAACGTTTGTTGCTCAGGTTAAGGATAATAATAAATAAATATAAGTTACATAAATTTAAAAAATTAAAGAAAATGCCAAGCGGAAAAAAAAGGAAAAGGCATAAAATGGCTGTTCATAAACGGAAAAAAAGACTAAGAAAGAATAGACATAAAAAGAAAAAATAGTCTTTTCGAGAGTTTTTTAAGCACAATTATATACAAGAGCAAACTTAAAAGATTTAGTATCGAAAAAGTTTGTTCTTTGTGTATAAATATTTCAAACGTGTTCGTGAGAACACTGCTTTTTGCTCAGAGGAGCAGAAGCCTAATTAATTAAACATTTAAAAACAAAAAATTGTGGCAAGCGAACTTGTAGTGGATGTTCAGCCTAAAGAGATTACGCTGGCGGTTCTTGATGATAAAAAACTTGTAGAGTTACAACAAGAGAGCCAAAGCGAATCTTACGCGGTTGGAAACATCTATTTAGGTAGGGTCAAAAAATTGATGCCTGCTCTAAATGCTGCATTTGTTGATGTAGGATACAAAAAGGACGCTTTTCTTCACTATTTGGATTTAGGGGTAGAGTTTAACTCTGTTTCGAGTTTTCTGAAGATTACCGAAGACAAGAAAAAAAGTTTGCAGGTTCAGAAGATGAAACTGCAGCCCGAAATCGAAAAAGGCGGCTCTATTTCGGATAAGTTGAAAGTAGGACAGGAAGTTTTGGTGCAGGTCGCCAAAGAGCCTATTTCAACAAAAGGCCCGAGATTAACAGCCGAAATTTCATTTGCCGGAAGATTTATGGTATTAATTCCATTTATTGACCGAGTTTCGGTTTCACAGAAAATTAAATCGCGCGAAGAGCGCGCACGTCTTCGACAACTCATTCAAAGTATTAAGCCCAAAAACTTTGGCGTTATTATTCGTACCAATGCCGAAGAAAAAAGAGTGGCAGAACTTGATGCAGAGCTAAAAGCATTAGTTAAACGCTGGGAAGATACCGCCGAAAAATTGCTTAAAGCAAAAGCACCGTCGCTGGTTTTCGAAGAAACAGGACGTACGGTGGGATTACTTCGCGATATTTTTAGCCCATCGTTTGAACAGATCCACATCAACGATTCGGATGTGGCAAAACAGATTGCTGAGTATGTCAGCTTGATTGCTCCCGACCGGAAAAATGTAGTGAAAAACTACAACGGTGCAGCACCGATTTTGGACAACTTTGGCGTCACAAAACAAGTTAAATCGCTCTTTGGTAAAACCGTTACATTTAAAAATGGCGCTTATCTCATTATTGAACATACCGAAGCATTGCACGTTATCGACGTAAATAGCGGAAACCGCAACAAGCAATCGCTCGGACAAGAAGAGAGTGCTTTTGAAGTTAATGTTGCCGCCGCCGAAGAAATTGCCCGCCAGTTGCGCTTGCGCGATATGGGCGGTATTATCGTGGTTGATTTTATCGACATGAATTCGGGCGAGCATCGCAACAAACTGTTCAATAAAATGAACGAGTTTTTATCTGCCGACAGAGCGAAGCACAAAATTCTTCCACTGAGTAAATTCGGACTGATGCAAATTACGCGTCAGCGAGTACGTCCGGAAATGGAAGTGACCACAAGCGAGACATGCCCCACTTGCTTTGGAAAAGGAAAGATTAAATCATCGATTTTATTTACCGATACGTTGGAAGGAAAAATCGATTATTTGGCTAATAAGCTAAAAGTGAAGAAATTCAGCCTGCACATACATCCCTATGTCGCAGCTTATATTCAGCAAGGTTTGTTTTCGTTGAAATACAAATGGAAAAAGAAACATTGTGTTGCTATGAAAGTTATACCTAACCAAAATTTGGGTTTCTTGCAATATGTTTTCTATGACCGTGATGGGAACGAAATTGACCTGAAAGAAGAAATTGAAATGAAATAATGCTTCGTGATTTTTTTAACGAAGACAGATAAATAGTAAAAGCCGAATTGCAGGTGCAGTTCGGCTTTTTGCGTTATGGGGAGACGTTATCTTTCGGTTTTCACACTCCATCCACATCATAATATAGAATCATGTATCTAAAATCCGCTTTTTCTCGAAAGCGAGATTCTACTGATTTTAAAAATTCTCTAACTTTTTGAGACGAAAGATTTGTATCGAGTTTGAGCAAAATGTCACGAATATGATATCGCTGTATTCGGCTGATTATCGGTTTATTTGGGCCTAATACCATTTCACCGAGTGATTGTTTTAATAATCGTGCAAAAAAATCTGCTCCTAATTCTGCCTTTCGTTCGTCTTTGTGTTTAAAAACAATGGATATCAATCGCTTGTATGGCGGATAGTTAAATAATTTTCGCTCCGCGAGTTGAGAATGAAAATAGCTCTCGTAATCGTTTGCTTGCAGATATCGATAAACAGGCTGTTCGGGATCGGCGGTTTGAACAACCACTTCGCCTTGCTTGTTTTTTCGTCCGGCACGACCTGCAGCCTGCATCATGAGCTGGAAACCACGTTCGTGCGAACGAAAATCGGGATGATTAAGTAATCCATCGGCAGAAATAATACCCACAAGACTCACGTTATCAAAATCCAATCCTTTGGACAGCATTTGTGTGCCGATAAGGATTTGTACTTTTTTATTCTGAAAATCGGAGATTATTTTTTGGTAGCTGTTTTTCACGCGTGTGGTATCGGTGTCCATGCGTGCAACACGAAAATCGGGGAAAAGTTGTGTAACTTCTTCTTCCAGTTTTTCGGTTCCCATTCCGATTTGTTTCACGCTTTCTTCTTCGCATGCCGGACAATCGTGCACAACTTTGTAGGTGGAATTGCAATAATGACACTTGAGCGTGTTGCTGAATTTGTGATATGTGAGCGAGACGTCGCAACGACGACATTTGGGTGTCCAGCCGCAATTTTTGCACTCCAGCATCGGAGCAAATCCACGTCGGTTGCGAAAAAGAATCACCTGTTCATCCGCCTCCAATGCCAAATTAATCTTCTCAATAAGATCCGGTGCGAGCAGTGATTTCATTTTCCTTTTTCGATACAGCTCTTTTGTGTTTTCGAATGTAATTTTCGGAAGCTCAATATCCTTAAAACGATTTGTGAGAGTTACCAATCCATATTTCCCGATTTTAGCATTATAAAATGACTCAATGGACGGTGTTGCCGAACCCAGCAGCGTTTTTGCTCCGCAAATATGCGCCAGCATAATAGCCGTATCGCGCGCGTGATAGCGTGGAGCAGGTTCCTGTTGTTTGTAGCTGGCTTCATGCTCCTCGTCCACAACAATTAAACCTAATTGGCGGAACGGTAAAAAGAGTGATGAACGGACTCCAATAACAATTTCGTAAGGCGAATCGGATAACATTTTTTGCCAGATTTCGGTACGTTCGTTATCGTTTATTTTGGAATGATAGATGCCGAGTTTATCTCCAAATACAGCCTGCAATCGCGATGTTAATTGTGTAGTAAGCGCGATTTCCGGAACCAAGTATAATGTTTGTTTTCCTTTTCTAAGCTGTTCTGCGATAAGATGTATATAGATTTCTGTTTTTCCGCTCGATGTAACACCGTGTAATAAACAAATATTTTTTTCTTCGAAACTACGGTTTATTTCTTCGAATGCTTCTTGTTGATGTTCGCTCAAATCAACCGGCTTATGTGTTGCTTCAAGTTGTTTTTCAATGCGGCTGATCTCTTCGGAATATTCCAACAATACATTTTTTCCAATCAATCCGTTTAGTACGGCAGGTGAATATCCTGTAATTTCAAGCAGCTCTTTTCGACTAATAGATTCTTTTCGTGAAAGAATTTCAATAGTTTCCTCGAAAAGTTCATGCTGTTTTTTAGCTTTTCCGATAATAGTTAGGGCGCTTTCAGGTTGAAAATCGGGATGTAAACAAAGACGCTTTTCGATTTTGGACGTATATTTATCTTCCAAATCAGTAGGCTTCATTCCCGTTGGAAGCGCTGCCTTGTAAACATCGCCCATTGGCGACAAATAATAAAAAGAAATCCATTCCCACAATTGCAGCTGTTGCTCTATAACAACAGGATGCGAATCGATAAGAGAATGGATTTCTTTAGATTCAACTCCTTGCGGAGCGTTTTTATGTAGTTTAAGAACTATTGCCGTGTAATGTTTGCTTTTACCGAAAGGGACTATTACTCTAAATCCAACACCAATTTTGTTCTGCATTTCTGCCGGAACGGCGTAGGTAAAAGAGTAAGCTAACGGAAGCGGAAGAACAACATCGGCAAACACTTTAAACTTTAATTTAGATAATGACTTCGTTGAAAACTATCGCACGTAGTACATCATCATTTCTTTTAGAAATACACGGCAGCTGTAAGCGACCAAATTCCTTTTTTGTTGTTTAAAATATCTTTAAACTCGGGTTGATTAACGGAATAATCGTCTGTTAGTTTCATTCTGTAGTTAAATCCGATAGCTATGCGATTGATAACTTCAGCACCCAAACCAAGATTGATACCAGCTTCAAATTTCTTTGCTTCTACTTTGTCTTTAAGCGCTTCATACTTAAAGCCGTTGCTTCCTACTTGAAAGTTGGCATAAGGACCGGCAGCAATAAATACTTTTAACGGAGAAATAATTCCCATTTTGTATTTTAGATTTACCGGAATATCAATAGAATGACTCGAAATCTCTTCTATCAATGTTTTTGTACCTTGAGCATTCACGGCGCTAACGTTCATTTTTTCATTGCTGTATAGAAGCGATCCATCCACTCCCAAGCCCAATACCGGCAACATAAACTCCACTGTTGGTCCAACTTTGAAGGCATTCATGTTTTCTACCGCATATAGATCTTTATTAAGAGAAGCTTTGTTAATTCCTACTTCTCCTCTTATCCCAAATCGTAGTTGAGCGCTTGCCGTGCTTCCTATTGCTAGAAAGAGGATAAGGCTAATTGTAAATAATTTTCTTGATTTCATAATAATTAATGTTTAATAAAGTAATTAATCGGTTTGTAAATACAAATCTACACAATAAGACAGTTGAAACAATAAAAAGTTAAATCAAAAATGTTAATTAATCTTATTTATTTTATTGCCACTAAAAAAAGCGTTTTGCCCATTAAGGAAAGCAAAACGCTTTGATTCAGATTTGTAACTTATCAATCTCTACACTTTGCGTTTAAAAACTCGCGATTTAGTCTGGCGATGTGCGTGATAGAAATATTTTTCGGGCATTCTTGTTCGCAGGCACCGGTATTGGTACAGTTGCCGAATCCCAGTTCGTCCATCTTTGCAACCATAGATTTAGCACGTTTTACACGTTCTATTTTTCCTTGTGGAAGCAAAGCCAACTGGCTTACTTTAGCTGCTACGAAAAGCATTGCCGATCCGTTTTTGCAAGTTGCTACACATGCTCCGCATCCAATGCAGGCAGCGGCATCCATAGCTTCATCAGCATCGTGTTTTGGAATAGGAATAGCGTTTCCATCAGGAATACCGCCGGTATTTACCGAAACATAACCTCCCGCCTGAATAATTTTATCAAAAGCGGTGCGGTCAACCATCAAGTCACGGATTACGGGGAATCCGGCTGAACGCCAAGGTTCTACCGTAATGGTGTCGCCATCGTTAAATTTACGCATGTGAAGCTGACAGGTAGTGATATCTTCATCGGGTCCGTGAGGATGTCCGTCAATATACAAACTACACATTCCGCAGATACCTTCACGACAATCGTGATCGAAAACAACCGGGTCTTTCCCTTCGTTGATGAGTTGTTCGTTTAATATGTCTAACATTTCAAGAAACGAACTGCCTTGCGATATATTTTTTAATTCGTATGTTTCGAAACGTCCTTTTTCTTTTGGGCCTTTCTGACGCCATACTTTTACTTTTATGCTAATATCTTTATCCATAGATTTACTGTTTTTACTCGTTAATCAATATGACTTTTTACGACTTGTAGTTTCTTTGTTCACGAACAATAAACTCATAATCGAGTGGTTCTTTGTACATCACGGGAGCTTTGTCTTCACCCATGTATTCCCAGCAGGAAACATATGCGAATTTGTCGTCGTGGCGCATGGTTTCTCCTTCTTCGGTTTGGTGTTCCAAACGGAAGTGCCCACCGCAGGATTCTTCTCTGTCTAACGCATCGTGAGCCATAAGTTCGCCAATTTCGATAAAATCTGCTAAGCGAAGTGCTTTTTCCAACTCAATATTCAATGAATTCTTTTCGCCCGGAATACGAACATTTGACCAGAATTCTTTTTTCAATATTTTCAAGTCTTCGATAGCTTTCTTTAAGCCTTCGGCTTCGCGTCCCATTCCCACTAAATCCCACATAATATGACCGAGCTTTTTGTGGAAAAAGTCCACTGAGTGCTCGCCTTTTACGTTCATCAGTCTTTCCATTCGTGCATCGATATCTTTTTCTGCCTGCTCAAACTCAGGACTATCGGTGCTGAAACGTGGAATACGGATTTGATCTGCCAAATAGCTTTGTATGGTGTAAGGAAGAACGAAGTATCCGTCGGCCAATCCTTGCATTAATGCCGAAGCTCCTAAACGATTTGCACCGTGATCCGAGAAGTTGGCTTCACCAATGGCAAAAAGTCCGGGAATAGAAGTCATTAGTTCATAATCAACCCAAATTCCACCCATCGTATAGTGAATGGCGGGATAAATCATCATTGGAGTTTCGTATGGATTATCGTTAACGATTTTCTCATACATTTGGAAAAGGTTTCCGTAGCGAGACTCCACCACGTCTCTACCCAAGCGATTGATAGCATCGGCAAAATCAAGGTAAACGGCCAAACCGGTAGTTCCTACGCCATAACCTGCATCGCAGCGCTCTTTGGCCGCACGTGAGGCAACGTCGCGGGGAACAAGATTGCCGAAAGCGGGATAACGACGTTCCAAATAGTAGTCGCGATCTTCTTCCTTGATTTGAGTAGGTTTCAGTTTTCCGGCACGGATAGCTTCGGCATCTTCTTTCTTTTTGGGAACCCAAATACGTCCGTCGTTACGCAGCGATTCCGACATCAATGTCAATTTCGATTGGAATTCGCCGTGAACGGGAATACAAGTGGGGTGAATTTGTGCCATACAGGGATTTCCGAAGTATGCACCTTTTTTATAGCATTGCCAAGCGGCAGAACCGTTTGATGTCATGGCATTGGTTGAAAGGAAAAATGCATTTCCGTATCCGCCGGTAGCTATTACAACTGCGTGAGCAGCAAATCTTTCTAGTTTTCCGGTTACGAGGTTACGGGCGATAATTCCACGGGCACGACCTTCGATAAGCACAAGGTCAACCATTTCGTAACGGGTGTATAATTTCACTTGTTTTTTGTTTACAGCACGACTCAATGCGCTGTAAGCGCCAAGAAGCAATTGCTGACCGGTTTGTCCACGGGCGTAGAAAGTACGTGATACTTGCGCGCCACCGAAAGAGCGGTTATCGAGCAAGCCGCCGTATTCGCGTGCAAAAGGAACACCTTGAGCAACGCATTGGTCGATAATAGCGTTTGAAACTTCGGCAAGACGGTAAACATTGGCTTCGCGTGCACGATAGTCACCACCTTTTATAGTGTCGTAAAATAAACGATATACGGAGTCACCATCGTTCTGATAGTTTTTTGCAGCATTAATACCGCCTTGTGCAGCAATGGAGTGTGCACGACGGGGTGAATCCTGGATGCAGAAGTTAAGCACATTGAATCCTAACTCGCCTAATGATGCGGCAGCAGATGCTCCGGCAAGTCCTGTGCCAACAACAATAACATCGAGTCTGCGTTTATTGGCCGGATTTACCAGTTTTTGCTTAGCTTTGTAGGTTGACCATTTCTCCGCCAGAGGACCTTTTGGAATCTTGGCATCCAATTTTATTTTATTACCTGCTACAGTAGTTTGAGTTTCTACTTTTGCAGTTTCGTCTTTGTTTATCATAATGTTTTTAAATTTTAATAAGTAAGATTATGCTCCAAAACCTAGTAGAAAATACAACGGAACAGAAACAAATAGTACGCAAATAACGGTTGCAACTACATAAGAGATTTTTTTCAAGCGAGGCAACCAAACTTGATTGCTCCATCCCAACGTTTGCATTCCACTCCAGAAACCGTGAGTAAGATGAAACCACAGTGCGGTAAGCCATACAATATATATTATACTGTAAAGTGGTTGAGTGAAAAGTTCACGAATGAAAAATGCTCCATCCGTAGGATCGTGGAAGCCCGCAGCGGCATAATTGTGGCCGTGTATAAGCTCAACCAACTGCATTTTTGACCAAAAATGGATTAAATGCAACACAAGAAATCCTAAGATTATCACTCCCAGAACAAACATGTTTTTTGATGCCCACGACACGGTTTTTTGAGATTTTGTTACTGCATACTTGTCTGAACCGCGAGCTTTTAAATTCTGAAGGGTTAAAATACATGCATAAATGATGTGAATAATAAAACCCAATGCCAGAATTCCTGTTGCGATTAAAGCATACCAATTAGCACCCAGCATTGATGCGATGGTGTTATACGCATCGGCTGAAATGATAACTACGAAATTCATCAAACTGTGAAACATCAAAAATAGAACGAGAAACAACCCCGAGATACTCATGATCAGTTTCCGTCCGATAGAAGATTTAATTAACCAGCTCATAAAGTTTTTGTTTAAAATTTATTTAGTAATTATTCTGATTTTCAGTTACGGTAATCTAAAATGAAAAAAATAGTTCTAAAGAAACGTGAAAATTCAATTCAGAGCACAAAAATAGCACAATTAAGTGTCAAAGAAGAATAATTTTGGTAATAATTCTTGCGATTTTATTATTTAGAAGCATTCTGATTAGAGGGATTGATGTTTGTAAAGAATCTTGTCTTTATTTTCATAATTAAGTTTTGTAATTACATACAAAAGTGTAATTTTGAGTGTCGGAATTGAGGTTGTACTGTAATAGTGTGTGATTCTCTGTTAATCACTTTGTGAACAAGAAAATATATTAGCGTTACAGCCTAATTTGCCGATTTTAAATAAATATTAAGAAATAATAAATGACATAAAAACGTTGAAATGAAAAAACTATTGTTCATTACCTCCCTTTTTTGTAGTACTGTATTTCTAATGAGTTGTTCAACAGCGAAGTATGCTACATCGGGCTTCAATATAAACATTGCCACTTTTAATATCCGTATGGATACGGAACGAGATAGTTTAGATGCGTGGAAATATCGGAAAGGAATGGTGAAAGGATTGATTCGTTTTCACGATTTTGATATTTTTGGTGTTCAAGAGGCGTTTAAACATCAATTAATCGATATTCTCGAACTTGAAAATTATGCTTATGTGGGTGTTGGTCGCGATAATGGGAAAGATGCCGGTGAGCATTCTGCTATTGTTTATAGAAAAGATAAGTTTAATGTTTTGCGAAATGGTGATTTCTGGTTTGCTGAAAATCCTGATATGCCTGAAAAGGGCTGGGATGCTACTTGTTGCAACAGAATTTGTTCGTGGGCGAAGTTTAAAGATAGAAAAACGGGTAAGGAGTTTTTTGTTTTTAACTCGCATTACGATCATCAGGGAAAAGAGGCTCGAAAGAACTCGTCGATTTTATTGTTGCGAAAGATTGAGGAAATTGCCGGAAATAGTACTGTGTTTTGTACCGGCGATTTTAATGCTACGCCCGATGATGAACCCATTCAAATTCTCGCGAATGACGGAAGATTGAAAGACTCTTATCTTATTTCGCAACAGCCACCATACGGAACGGAAGGAACTTTCAATTCATTCAGATTGAATTCACCAATGAAGGGACGTATTGATTATATTTGGGTTTCGGATGGAGTAAAAGTGATTAAATATGGTGTGTTGAACGATGTGCAATACGGCCATTTTCCATCTGATCACTTTCCGGTGATGGTGAATGTGGCTTTTTGAGGTGAACTTGTAAAAGAAAATATAATATGTATGATCGTATATTTACCCAAACTTATTTTCACGCTGATATGCGCTGATCCATTTCGCAGATAAGCACAGAAAATTAGCTTATTTTCTCTTTTCCGCGTAAATCTGCACTAAAATTGGCGTAAGTGAAGATTTTAATATGAGAAGCCTTGGGTATTCATACGGATATTCGTAAAATATAATAAAATAAGTACATCGTCTCAATTACTTTATATTATTGTCAGCAGTGCTAATAAACAA
>JAUNUM010000070.1 GCA_030538215.1 Bacteroidia bacterium | reverse complement strand
TTCGCGCGCCGCGGCACGCCACTAATGAGACGCGGCATGCCACGTCTCTACTTGCGGCTCATGACCCGGTTAAAGCGGTATAAGAGCGGGTTAAAGTGGCTCGCTTGCCGCTTGAGGTGCTTGGTCGGCCGGTTTTGCTTTGGGCGCGGCGGCTTTTCGTTCGTATTTTTTCTTCATCTCGTCCACGTGTTTCTTTACCGACGCGTCTTTTTTTGCCGCGGTTTTAAGGTATCCGTACACGGAGTCGGTTGTTTTCATCGCATCCACCGATGCGGCAAAAATAGTATCGTCCACACTTTCCAGCAACGCCGCTATGGGCACGCGCAGCTCCCAAAGCTGGCTAATGAGGGTAACGTCTTTGGCATATTCTTCCGCCTCGAACGCTTGCGGCAGGTATTTACCGAAGTTTTTAGCCCCCAGCAATCCTAAGTTTACAAATTCCACGCTTTTTTGCCCCATGCGCCTCCGGTTTTTCTTGTTTCCGACAGCCATGGCTTGCAAGAAAGGCAATAGCTCTTTAATTTCGTTGATTTTTGTTTTTGCCGCTTCGCGCGTCTCGTCGCTAATAACGGCGGATATTAAATTACTCATATATTATATAGGTTTTAAAATGTGAGTTGTGTGGGTATAACAAAAAAAGCCCTTTTTGGCAACGGCTATAACCGATGCCAAAAAGAGCTGTTAAAACGCTTAATTGTGAAATATTTATAAATAATGTTAAATGGGGGGGGTAAAACGCCTATTCATTTTTTTGCATACCCCGTTTTGTTTTTCACGCCGGAGTGAAAAAACCGAAAAAAGGGGAGGATAGCTGTTGAAGGGTGCTATTTGTATCATCTTGCAAATGAAATAATTGTTTACCCGCGCAAGGTAGAATGTTTTTTTGGATTGAGCAAATTTTTGTGAAGAAAAGTGGGGTTTGGGTGTGTGTGGTTTTGGGCACAAAGCCTGTCCAACTTCTGACGGATGTGTCCGACCTCTGACGGATTGCAAACTTGCACCAAGTGGGGGTTATTCATGAATTTGCTTCAAAGATAATTAAAAATTGTTGTTATTCGATAAAAATACTTCACTTTAATAATAAACAGTTTTGAGAGTTTACCTGTTTTTTTTAATTGGATAGCCATGTTTTAGAATATTTCTTTTTACTACCTTTACATTTACAAATATATTTACATTTCTAACACGGCGTTCTTATGTTAAACTATAAAAATTACTTCAAATGAATAGTATCAGAAGAATTTGCTTTCTTATTTTGCTTGTTGCTGTTTTTCCCGTTATAGCGCAAAATAAAGTGAGCAAAAAAATTATGGAAATCGGAAAAACCGATAATCGTACCATGCAACATCTGGATATTTTGGCTAATCGTATCGGCGGTCGGCCGATAGGTTCCGATGCTTATGAAAACGCCACGTATTGGGTTGCCGATAAATTGAGAGGCTGGGGTTTGGAAGTAGAAATTCAGGAAGTGGGAGAGATGCCTGTAGGTTTTAATCGGGGACCATGGTTTGGACGGATGTATGGTGATAATTCCATGGCACTGGATTTTGTGACCCCAAGTTACACATCCGGAACCAAAGGACTACAACGCGGACACGTGCTTATAGAACCTAAAACCCGACAAGAGTTTGAGCGGATAAAAGGCAAACTGAAAGGTGCTTGGATACTAATTGAAGGCCGAAGTGACGGTTTTCCCATTGATCATTCTGCAAGCGGAGACTCTTTGCGAAGCGCTATCATTGCCAAAAACGAAACTGTGAAAAATGATTCCGACAAAGTTCTTGAGCCGGCTTTGTTCTACAAGGAAATGAAGGCTGCAGGAATTTTGGGAACAATCCAATCGGCGCCGCTTCCATTGGTGGCATTGTATGACCGAAAGAATGTTTACAGCCTGTCATTCGATAACTTACCCACACTTCCCGATATTAAACTCAATGAAGATCAGTATAATATTATTCGTAAAAAAGTAGAAAGGCGGGAGTTTGTTTTGTTGGAATTCGATATTCGCAACTATTTTAAGCCCGGGCCTGTGAAATATCACAATGTAATCGGAAAAATCCGAGGAACAAAATATCCCAATGAATACGTTATGAGTGGCTGCCATTTAGATTCGTATGACTCCGCTACCGGTGCCGTAGATTGCGGAACAGGAGTTGCTCCTAATCTGGAAATGGCACGAATGATTATGGCTGCCGGTGGAAATCGTCCTGACAGGACTATTTTGTTTTGCTTTTGGGCAGGAGAAGAATTTGGTTTGCTGGGTTCGAAATTCTGGGTGGAGAACAATAAAGACAAGCTTGATAAAATCTCCAATTATTTTAATCGTGACGGCGGCCCGACAGCTGCATCGGGATTGGTTGTTCCCGAAAATATGTATAACGATATTGTTAAATGTACCGAAGGATTGGCAGAGTATTGTCCTCAAATTCCTTTTACAGTTGAAAAAAGTACGCAACCTCCTCGTGCTGTTCCACTTAATGCCGGAGGCAGCGATCATGCTTATTTTGCGATGAATGGCGTTCCAACAATCGCTTTTCGCAATACCGATCCGTTGGGCTATAATTTTAGTTATCGGGAAATTTGGCACACAACACGAGATCGTTACGATTTGAGTATTCCCGAATACATGGAATATACTTCCGTAACGCAAGCAGTTACCGTTTACAATATTGCAAACTTAAAAAACTTATTGCCAAGAGACGGCATTTATATTCAGAAGTAAAAGTGAAAGCGACTCGGAGACTTGGAGACAAGGCGATGGGCTTGTTGAATCAACTTGACTTACCTAACTCGCAACCCGCAACTCGTAACTCGTTTTACCTTTTCAATATCCACGCGTCTTGATGATTGGGAAAATCTTGCTTAAGTTGTTCCAAATTTTGCTCAGCTTCTGCGCGTGTAGAGAAATGCGAAATATAAACATCAATACGTGCGGGACGTTCGATAGTAGAAACGTTTGAAAAGCCTTCAGAATGAAGTAAAGCAATCATATCGTCGGCCACTTTACGAACTTGATAAACTCCCATTACGATGTAAAATCGGGGAGTATTGGTGGATGGTAACACAACTTCTTCTATTTGTGTGTTTAAAGTATCTTCAACAGCAACATTCGGTATAATTTCGTCGGAAACAGATAGCGTTGACACGATTGTGGTATCTTGTGTTGTTTTTTGAGTTTTAGGATTGGATAATCCGCTTTCGGAAAGAATTTGGGCGGTTTGAAGACGAAGTGTGCTGTCTTGAGTGGGAAAAATAAACATAATAGCTGCAATTACCGCCGCAGCTGCTGCACCAATACCAATTTTTCTTATAACGGATTTCTTGCTACTTCCGCCTGTTTCTACCAACGACGTAGCCGGCTGCATCTGAAGAATAGGCTTCAATGAAGCGCTGGAGAGCCCAAAATGTGCCGGACGGATAAAAGGTTTAGGTTGGTAAGAAAATCGCTGATCGCCAATCATTGTAAAGTTGCCTAAATCGCCAAGATCAACGAACTTTTCGGAACGTAGTTGATTTTTGATTTGTTGAACCGAATCATCAATCTTTTGCGCAGCACTTTCGAAAGAAATTCCATCGGTGCGCATGTAAGACTCTACCAATAGACCATCGTTATGTGTAAGTTCACGATTAAATACCAACTCGCAGGTTGGAGAATCAAAAACCGAAAGCCCGTTTCTACGAGCGGGCATTGTATTAACCACAAATCCTCCCAAATTCGGAACGATTACGCAATTGTGTGTATGTAAAAGAAATTCAATATGGGAAATCAATTGGTTCATGATGCAAAGATAAAAAAAATGAAAAAGAAATCGAAAGAACTACAAAAAACTTATTAACATTTTCACTCCGACGTTACTTTCTTACTTTTGTTTGGTTGCGTTCTGCAAAATCTTTCCAGCTTTTATATTTTGGACCATCAGATTGTGTTCCCAAAGATTGGTAATAATGACACATGGCGGCTGCTAAACCATCGGTAGCATCAAGTTGAGGCAGCATATTTTCGTTAGGAATTTTCAGAATTTTTTGCAACATGTAGGCAACTTGTTCTTTGGCTGCACGACCATTTCCGGTGATAGACATTTTAATTTTCAGCGGCGCATATTCAAAAATAGGTACATCTCGTGCAATAGCAGCAGCCATAGCAACCCCTTGTGCACGACCGAGTTTGAGCATGCTTTGAACGTTTTTTCCATAAAACGGAGCTTCAATTGCCATTTCGTCCGGTAAATACTCTTCAATAAGTCCTGTAATACGCGAATATATTTTTGCAAGTCGCAAGTAATGATCTTCGTATTTATCGAGTTTCATAATTCCCATAGCTTCAAGCGACGGCTTGTTGCCAAGTATCTTAAGAATTCCGTATCCCATAACCTGCGTTCCGGGGTCAATACCTAAGATTATTCGCTCTTTTATCAGTGCTGGTTGTGTCATGGGTCAATAAGTTGCATCAGTGTGGCGAATCCGAGAATGTTTTGCTTAAACTTGTTTAGTATCAGAGAGTAAAGTTTTCTTCCTTCCATTTCATTCCATTTTTCCAAAGTATCTATCGAACTTGTTTTAAACTCTAAAGCATAAGAAAGTTCACTGTCTTCATCTTTTCCGAAAATTCTCGTCAGCCTTGGTTCGGTCATAATATTGCTTTTAATGGATAGGGGAATATATTCGTTACGAATAAAACTGAGAAACTCGTTTTGTAACTTTCTCGGAACGCTAAAAGTTGTATTGTAAATGATCATTTTGTTCTTTTCTGCAAAATTTACTTTTCAATTGTTGTTGCAAATTTAAATAAAAACTCTATCTTTGCAAACTAATTCAAAAAGCACGGGGGATTAGCTCATCTGGCTAGAGCGTTTGACTGGCAGTCAAAAGGTGATCGGTTCGAGTCCGATATTCTCCACTTTGGGCACTGATTGTCAGGTATATGCAATCGAATGGGTATAAAAATGGGTATCTTTAAATAGATACCCTTGTTTTTTTGTAGTTTTTGGATCAGTATTTTCGCAAACAAATGTTTATTTTAGTGTTTTTCGGCTTGGGTAATTCTAAGGCGATTTAAAGCGTTGAAATTCTTTTGCTTGCTATGTGCCCAAAAGCGGGCTAAAGTGGCTGTAAGTGGCGCAAAACGATGTTAAGCGGTGTGTTTTTCGGGGTTTTTCTGTTTCTTTAGCCGAAAAGGTTCTTTCCCCTCCTTCTCCCATATAAACACCATCTATAACATCAATAATCTGCATCGATTAGTTTTGCATATCCGTAATTCCGTGTATGTAATATTTAGCTTTTCTGGAATTATTTTTATTTTCTAAATCTTTCAATCATAGAATTTTTTAAATCATCCAATCCGTAAAAGTCAGATGCTCCGTATTGATCGATCCATTTATCAAAACGTGGTTCTTCTCTAATAAAAGCTGAATCTAATTTTTCTTTTAGTGCATAGCTATTTGATGTTTTTTTTACCTTGTACCATACTTTTAGATGTTCTGATACTTTTTCATCTATTGCCGTTATCTTACCTTTTTCGCTTAGAAATTGAACCTGCACCACATCAAGCGACTTTTTAATGTGTGATACATCATTTGTCATCTGCCAGATCTTAGCTAATAGAATAAGTTGAAAAATTGCCGTAATAATAATTGCTGCTTCCATGATTTTTGTTTTTAAAAAATTTATATATCTGTTTTTTTAGTTTGTTAGTGCTTGGCAAGATACCTATAAGATATGTTTTAAAAATTATTTTCGATAAGTAATTTCTCTTTCTGTAATTTGTGATACTTTCCCATTCTCTTTTTTAACGCGCTCAATCCAATTAGATTTATCATCTAACTTGTATTCATATATAATAGAATCATTGCTGGCTGAACCACGACTATATAGTATGTTCGTTTTAACTAATAGCCTATTTTTATCGTATTCATGCCTTTCCCATTGCTCCACGTCTTCTCCATATCCCAACCACTTCTTTTCAGTCAAATCACCTTTTTTAGTATATGTAAAAAGAGTTACAGATGTAGAACCATGACTGTTTCTGTGTGTATGCTTAAATGGATTTCCATTTTTATCCAAATCTATCTTAGTAGTATCTGTTACTACTCCATCATCGGTTATATCTTTCGTAATCAATAACTCACGAGAAATCCACTCTTCGGTTGTTTTTATCAGATTGGAATAATAGTAAGTAGTATCTTTTGCTAAAACATTCATCATAAAGTCTTTAGTGTATATTCTTTCTAAAAACACAATTTCATTTTTTTTATTGTAGGTATATTCTGCATGATAAGATTCATCCCCATCATTATCGTATGCAATCTCTTTTACCTTGTTGTTATGTTCGTCATAATCATAAACGAGCACGTGGTCTAATTCTTCCCTTATTGGTTCTCCAAATTTTTCATCTGCTCTGTATTCCGATTCTTTTATAGATTCAACATTCCCTTTCAGTTCAGAATTACGCCCTTGCTTACATGAAAAAAACAGAAATGAAATAATAATTAAAAATATCGCGTTTTTCATATTTCTTATAATTGACTATTTATGTCTTTCTTTTGGTTTTGTGATTACTTTGCAAATATAGCTGAAATTTCCATCTATAAAAAAAGGTGATTCCCAAATTTTGGGGTATGCTAATTTCGCTGCCTAATATTAGGCTGCCAGATGTTATTGTTTTGGTGGCTGAATTTTGAGCCGTCAAATTTAATTGCCCGCTTTTGTGGGTAAATAGGGACAATTACCCCTATTATAATTGTCTTTGTCTTGTTTACCTCATCCCCAACCTTTGGAAATTTTACAAAGGTGTGTCGGTGAAATTATCATGTGGCAGAATCTGCCGTTTGATTTGGTGGTAACTCCCAAAATGGGAGTAACCAACTTTGCCAAAGTACCATGTTGGGCTTTTGCCTCTTTTACTTCGGGTGCGATGTTTCGTGCAATCTGTATTTTAGTTTCAATAGTGCGCTTACTTTCACCTGTGAGTTTTGAAGTGGTTTCAGTGAAACTTGAAAGCGAAGAATCTGCGTTTTCAAGATTTGTAGTTTTATTATTATGCCACCCACCACTTGAGCCAACCTTTGTTTGTGGATAAAGTTCTTCATAAATCCGCTTTCTTTCGTCAAGCCCAAAATAAAGGAGTGCCGAAACACCCCTTTAAAAACTTAGTAAGTAATACGATTTTCTTTAATGTCGTATTTTGCGATAGTGCCGAAAGAGTTAAACAAGTGAACGTATTTGCGCCCGATTTTGTAACTGTTTGGCCATACTAATAAATATTTAATTGTTAATAAATCCGTGCCTTGCCATACCGCGCCTTTCCTTACCAAGAATCATCTAAATTAGTCGGCATTTGTGAAGTAATTCCGATTTCCATATTGTATTTTATTTCCTCTTTTGCTTTTTTGAGGTACGAGTTTTGAAGTTTACTACGTTTAGCAGATAATAAAGTAAGTTTCTCCGTTTTATTCATTGCATCCTTTAAATCCTCAGGTTTAGCAGATATATGCGCTATTGCATCGCTTAAAAGTTGAAGTTCGTGTGTTTGGCTTAATAATTCAGAATCATCGCCAACCAACTCTAAAATCTCTTTTCCGATGGCATCATATTTGGCTTTAGCATCTAAATACTCTTGCTTTAAATCTCTCTTTCCGGTTGGTTCTTTTTTCATACTACAGTGTTTTTGCTTATAGTTATTATTTATTTTTCAAAGATAATAAAAAAACCGTTCCTATTTTCCCAAACAAGAACGGTCAACCTAAATAACAATCTATTTCACCATTACTTGTAAAATCAAAGTTTTAGTAAAACATTTCGTTCTTTGATATTCTGCGAAAGAAATATCCGCTCAATCCTGTCAATCGGAATAATCTCATCATCGTAATTTGGGTTAAACGCCCTGCATTTAATTTCTCCATCGCTAACCCTTGTAATCTGCCTAATAATACTTTTACCCTCGCTTTGGATAACAAACACCCCTGCGCTGATATTTGCCGGCACATCATTAATTTTTATCGGTTGTGCTTCGATAACATCACCAATCAAAATTGAACGTGAAGTATTATCACACATCGCATCGCTTGTTACTTTAAATTTCGTTTTCATACTTTTTTAATTGAAATAACTTCCTCCGGTCTGTACTCACATAAAACCGTTATAAGGTCAAAATTTACATGATCAATATTTTTCACATCCTTTGCGAGTTCAGGAATCCACGAAAATACGATAACATCATCTTCGGAAAAATAGCCACGAAGTAAGCCCCTGCGGGTGTGTTCTTCCGTCTGAATTTCCACTATTTGGGTTTGTCGGTGTGCTTTTTTGCCCTGCATCAATTCACTAACTTTTTCTGTAATATCTGTCATAATTCTAATTTTGATTGTATTCGCTTGTCATTAAATCCACATTATCCAACCCATCGGATAGGTCATACAAGAACGTGATTAGCATATCAAGATGATGCGCAACGGATGATATAAAATCGGCTTCAAATCTTGAATCTTCGGGCAACTCTGCGTTTATCAGCAAAAAGGCAGAGTTTAATCCTAACATTGTTTTTGGTAGTGATGAAAATCCCCCTGTGTGCTTAAACATTCCAATCGTTTTTAATATTTTCAAAAACGCGTTGTACTCACTTTTAGTAATTTCTACTTTTTCTAAATTTAGGTTCATAATTCTAATTTTTAATAAGTCCGTAGTGCTTGATATTCCTTGCATCCGAAAGAAGCTCAACAGTCCATTCTCTTTTATTATCTATTATGTCTGCTATTGCATCGGCTATTGCTTGTATTTCCTCAAAAACATCTCCTGTGTTTTTGTCATCTGAATAATTCCAGCAAATGGTAAAAATGGCACGTGCTAAATTTCTTATTTGTAAAAGCTCGCTATCGTTTAACATATCTTTGTCTAAATACTCAACAATCCGGTTTAGCCTTTCTATCCCTTTTTCATTTAAAGTGTTAGTTTTCATACTGTTTAAATTATATTGTTTATAGTTAGTTCAAGCTTTTCACCGCTTGCAGCAGCTTCGTAAAAGTTTAGTTTTCGCTCAACTTCCTCAATGATGTTAAGAACGTTGTACATTTTCGTTCCATCTGTTTTATTGTCGGTTTCTTCGGCATACGTGCGAAGCAAATCTATTGCACCGGATAACATACCTTGTGCATCTGAAAATAATTTGTTGTATAATTCGTTATTCATTGCGATATTATTTGTGTTGATAGTTTCTGAAAACATATTGAGAAAATGTATATTTATCCTCATCCAAAAACTGAACAAATTCTTTTGCGTTTTCTATCGTTGAGAATCCGTAAAATGATTTGCTACCTTTCAAGGAAAACGTACCGTCTTTTTCGGGGGCTATCTTCCATACTTCGTTAATCTTTTCTTTCGTTCCATCGGGTTTGGTAACTGTAAATTTGATAGGAACATCAATCGTTATCTTATCCATATACATACTCATCAAACTGATTAAACTTCTCTATTGCCGCATCCAAAACAAGCGATACGGCATTCATATTTCCAGCATCATTAGCTGATTCCGCGATGTTTGTGTAGCTTCTCAGCAAATCCTTTGCGCTGTTCAAAAGTATTTTAGCATCGATAAATAAAAACGATGTCTCGATAGCCCTTACTACGTTGGGTTGCCGTACATGATCTGTTTCCATTTCTTTTACTGTTGCGTTTTTTTCTGTTCCCATAATATCTGCCATAATTCTAATTTTTAATAAGTTAATTATATTGTGGTTGCTAAATCGCTCCACTTGAAAGATATAAATCGTTCTTTATCTTCGGGATATAAAAGTGCAGCCGCTTTTAATTTTTCCTCTAATATCGGCAATGAGTAAGACAACGATATGTTGTGTCTTTCGTTTTCTACAAACTCACTCAACGCATTTTGAAGTGCTATTGAGTACAAATTTGGTCTGGATGATTTTTGTTTTTTCACATCCTCGAATTCAACATCTTTTATTTCTTGATGATTGATGTTTGCTATAAATCCTATTGGTTTTCTTTTCATTTTGATAATCACTAAATCCGTGTCGTGAGCAACTTTTTTTTGTTAAACGTTTACTTGCTTATTCATTTCCTCAAACGCCTTTTCATCTTCCTTGAATTTATTCTCAACCCATTCTTCGATTTCCGCAATAGCTCCGGTTATGTCCGTTGTGAATATTTCGTCTAAATCGACTACTTCACCGGTGTTCGCTTCAATGTAGGCAGTGATTAAATCGTAAAGTTCAACTCCACGTAGTGAGTTCAAATAAATAGCATAGATGCTGCTTGCATTTTTCTTTGTCATTTTTTTATCCCTGATTCGTGTCGGGCGCAACTTCTTGAAATTTAGGTAAATAATATAATATAAAACGTATTTATGTATTTAGGTATCGTTTTATGTTGGCAAATGTAGTATTATATTTCCACACTAAAAATAAAAAGAGTAATTATTATTACACATATAGGCAATTTTAACGTTATTTAGTATAGTTATAATTCCACACGTGGATAATTAACAGTATTTTTGCGATATATATTATTTCAGATATGCTAAGAGTTTACGAATTGATAAAAGAAAAGGGTTTCACGCAAGAAGAGTTTGCCGCGAAAGTTGGTGTAACTCGAAGTTCACTAATAAAAACTTTATCCGGCAATCCATCTATCGGCACACTTCAAAGAATGTCCGATGCTTTAGGCGTGGATTTTCTCGACTTGTTTAATGATAAGAGAGAAAAACAAACTTCTATTAATTGTCCATCCTGCGGGGCTGAAATAATAATCGAAGCGAAAGAAAAATAACCAACCGGTTGTTTTTTAGCATTGTTGGAATTACGACTATGCAGTCTCGTTGCCGAACGGCGGATTTTCTCCTATCAACTATTTCCCTGCAAATATATGCTCAATATTTTACGCTTCAAAATGTAACTATCTGCATATAAATCGCTTATCGCTTGACTATCATTAAAACGTTGTTAAATTTACAACACTTTTTCATTGAATTATTGAATCTTTCTATAGCAAACAAAACATCATAATTTGTATTTATTAAAATGGAACGGGCTACGTGAGTACGCTTGCCCGTTCCGGTGGTTAGTTATTTCTTTTTAGCAAGTTTGGATTTGTGAATTTCCGCGAAACGTTCGGGTGTTACATCAGCTCTTGTGTTGTAATCATACCCCAACCCTGCAACAAGTTCGTGAAATTTCAAACTCGTACTTTCGGGAAAATACTGTTTAGATTTTTCGAACGCAACCAATTTTTGATGCGCTTTTATCAGATCATAGAAAACAGAATAGTATTCGTTGAATTTCTCGCCATCGATAACAATAGTACTTTTTTCTTTCTGTTTGGCTTCGGTGGTTTCCCAATTTATGGTGATAGAATCACCATCGGGAATAACATCTACCGAATTCATAAGGGAACGTAAACCTGCGACTGGTTTCTCCAATCTATCGAGTAGGTCGCGATAACTCTGTATAACGCGGGCGCGTTCATCGGATGGTATGAATTTATCCGCTAAATACTTTCGTTGTTGCTGAACAACCCAATTTTTAAGTGAATCTTCCGTCGCTGTTAATTCTTTTATGAATTCGAGTGTTTCCGGCATGGATTCAGCCCTTAACTGTTCTAATCCGGCTTTATAATTGAATTCGTGCAGCCATCTGCGATCTTTCAGTTGTTCAAGGGCTTTATCATCAATTATTTTAAAATCTTTCATAATTTGCCTTGTTCTGCTTTGCGGTTAAAAAAATCTGTTACTTCTTTTTCATCGCGCTTGGTGGCGATTTCATCATCTGTGAAATAACCTTTGTCGGACAATTTATAGGCATCCAATTTTTGGCGATAAATTGTGTCTATTTCGTCAGAAATTTCGCCAAAGGTTTTGCCTTCCGTAAAACGGTGGTTTCTTGCCACTTCATCGTAAATTAACGGATAAACCGCTTTTTCTCTTTTAGTAAACATAGTTGTAAAGTTTTAATAATGAATATATTAGTTAATTGTTTTTGTTTATTATTTTGGTATTCTTCCGCTTGCCTGCATTTTGCGTTTAAAATTTTCCCTTGCTTTCGCTTGGGCTTCATTAACATAAGCCCTATCGCCTTTATAGCAAGGTACATCATCGCCTAAATACCTGCGTACCATACATTCGTAATTGTTGTGGAGCATTTCGCTCACTTGTTCAAAATTTTGCCCAGCACTTGTTTTTAGTTGAAGTTTAGCATCCTGAAAGATGGCTTCATGTAATGGAATTTTTTCTTCGCTCATAATTAATTTATTTTAAATGGTTGCCAAATAATTAAAGAATACGCGGTGTGTCTTTTATCGCATAAACACGTGAATCGCTGTCGCGATCTATTCTAACTTGCGCATCATCGAAAAGCTCAAGATATACTTTTGCGCCCTTTGTGGCTTTTACAAAAAGGTTACTTTTACCTTTTATGTAAATAGTTCGGTCTCCTGCACCCTCAAAATGTAACTTTCCAAAGCAGTCGGTTAGGGTTGTTTTATCTTTCAAGTTCTTAATATCGATGTCTTGATCAAATATTTCTCTTTTCATAGTTGTTAATAATTTAGTGAATAGTTTTATCAATATAGTTTTGATATTTTTTTTGTTATGTATTTTCTTAACTTATAGGGTTCAGATAACAACGTAACATCAAGGTCGGGGCGCATTCCCTCAATCGCATTTGCCAGTCTGATATTAAACAGATTTATTTGCTGTAATACGGGAATTAAACCCATTTCCTCAATGGCTGTGTAAACCGAAAAAACATATAATAATACAGTGTACCAACCTAAATTTGTAGGCTCTTTTAAGATGGTTTTAAGCAGCGATTTTATTTCGCCAAACGAATGTCGCCCCTCAATAACTGCACCACGATAGCAAATCTGAAAACGGCGATAACGCTTGTATTTCTGCTCCGTTTCAGGGAAAGGATGTATAGAAACGTAATCGTACAGTTTTTGCGCCGTTTCCCTTTCTCCGTTTCGTAAATAATGTTTAACGTAATTTTTCATAGTCATTACTTTTTGTTTTTAAATAACTCCATCGCCAAATCAGCATCTACAATAATTTTTGCGCCCTGTTGAGCTACCGCATCCGCGATTATGCCATCCTTGTACTTTTGGGCTGTAACATGACTTACATTAAATAACTCACGAATCCCTTTTAAACCGAAAACATACCTTTTCGGCTCACCTTCTCTTTTTTGCGCTCGCTGAAATCCCATAGTTTCAAGCAAATGCACAAATTCATTTACGCTTAAATCTCCAATCTTTTTTCTTAACTCCATAATAATTAACGTTTTAGTTATAATATATAAACAAAAAAAAGCCCGCACTTATCCTATACTTTGAAATTTCATATTTGCAATTCTTATATAGAATACGTACGAGCCTTTGTTTCTCCTATGTATCTAAAATATACGGCTTTAAAGAACACTTTGTATCAATACGATTTTTTCGTATAATACATAGCAAATATACAAATAGTTTCTGTATATACCAAACAAAATAGATAAAACTTTGTATAAACTACTATATAACTGTAAATTAATAATCAACCTGCTTAAAATGTGTAAAAAAATAATATAAAATTTTTCGAGAAGGGGTGAATTGATACTTTGGTTTGAATATTGCAAGGGTGGGGTGGGTGCGATGAATATTTTATGTTTGGTTTGAGGTGGCTTCGGCAAATGACGGCATTTGAACACTTGCGGATTACGCAGTCGTTAACTTTCAACAAACGTTGATGCAGATTCTGCACTCACGTTGTACCCATCATATATTTGAAAGGGAGAAACAGCCGATAAACGAAAATGCTTATACTGTAAAAGTTGTACCCATCATATATTTGAAAGGGAGAAACAGCTTGGTGGTATTATCTACCGTAAATTTTACGGTGGTGTTAAGTTCTTCACGCCCGATTGTTGCAGAACATACCCCTATCTTTTCACTAATTTACTTTTGTTCGGGCAATCATTGCAAGCGTGTAACGGCAAATAGAAATGTATTCTTTCATCCGGCTGCTTCTCCTCTTGCTTCTGCATAGCTTGTAAATTCGCGATCTTGCTTAGTATATCGGCTAAATCTTTACCCTGCATTCCCATTGAAGCGCGAACAAGTTCACCAATTACGAAATCTTTGTTTTTGTACTTCTGCACAAGTTCCGCTATATCATCTTTAATCAGGTCGTCGTTCCGGTCTAATTTTATGAATATAGCCGCCCGCCGTTCTTCTAAATACTCCTTTACGTGTGACTTGCGTAACCATAGCAACGCCATTCTACGGACATTGAAATCGCTTGCATCGGATGGGTTGGGTCTGCTTAGCTTGTACGCTGTTTCTGCATCATCTGTTATTAAGAATGCGTTCAGGCAGAATTTCTCGATGTCCGTTAGCTGCTTGTTTATTATTCGTGGTTTCTTCTTGTTCATATCGTTTAATTATCAATAAAATGTTGTTAAATTAACAACGGTTTCCCGTTATTTGTAGTGCGGTATATTCCTGTAGTTATCCGCGATAGTGTGTCTTAACTCTATTGGGCGGTGTAGTGGTGAAACATCCAAATCGGGGTGAATTTTCACTATTTCATCGGCTATAACGCGATTAAACTTGTCTAAATACGGCATCATTTCAGTAAGTTGCAGCATTTCCAACGATACACGAACGGTGAAGATCTGAAATAATAACAAAACGAAAGACGTTTCTGTATCGTGCCGCAGAATGGATTTAAGCAACGCACGTGTTTCGCCTATATTCCTGTACTGTCCTGCTACGATATCGCGGTACAACCAACGAAAACGGTTAAGTTTCTTTTGTTTTTCGTTCGCAGTTGGCATACTTATTTCACACAAATAATCGTGCAAACTTTTGGCTTTTTCCGTATCGCCGGATTGATTGTAAAATCTTATAAAGTTCATAGTTAGTATTTTGGTTTTAGTTTATAATATCTTTGCTCTTTGTTAAAAATAACGGTGCACACATCACCATCGTACACAATATTCCAACGGGTTTCACGCACAAATTTTAAATTGTACTGCTTGATTAAATCTTTTGTATTTATCGTTGCTGTCATATCATTAATTTAATATTTTAAGTGTTATTAATGGTCGTATCTGCTTCATCCTATCGTAAATTTTACGTTAATGCTTTTTCATATAGATAAACTCCATGCCTTTTGCAGATTTCAAAAAACTTTCGTTCATCATAACCGCCGTTAGCATCCACCGCATCAAACTGATATTCTGTTTCTGCGGGTGTGTACCTGCTATCCATAGATGATAAGCTATGAAACATTTCCCTGCCACCCTGAACACCGCGCAAACTACACGCTAAAGCAAACCAATCTTTATAATCTATCGTAATGTTTACGCCCGATTGTACCACCTTATCAGCCAAACGCCCGATATTGCTTTGCACATTTGTATATGAAACACGTTGCTTTGGTTTTGGCAGAATAATCTTATCGTAAACCTTAGCTTGTGGATTGAAGTAAGGGTTTGGATTGTACGAAACAAACCGGCTCCGCGAAACATCCCTACAAGAAGCATCGATTTTCACACCCATTCCTGCACCTGCAAAATCTTTAACCAACGCGTCAAAATGTAATTCGTGATTCTCCGGCTCTGCTATCGGAATAATCACAAAACAACCATTTCCACCAATAGAATAACCGGCAAAATAAACAACATCAACATATCGCATACTTTGAATAAACTTCTCTATATTCAAATTTGGGTTTTGCTTGCCGTCAATATCTAAACAAATCATTCCTGAATGTTCACGAAGTCCATTTCTTGAACGTATATCGAAAACACCCGATACGGTAAACATCGGCATATTTCGTTTAGCCTTGTTGTATTCTTCGGGGTCGGTTATTTCACGAAGCGCAAAAACACGCTCTTTATACTTTGCTGTGAATAATACATCATTTAAAGCAACTTCAACGCCTGTATTATCAAAAGCATTCCTAAACATTGATATTCTTTTCATCGCACACACCTATATATTGTTACTTTATAATTAATCACTTTCAATTTCAATTTCATA
>JAUNUM010000069.1 GCA_030538215.1 Bacteroidia bacterium | reverse complement strand
GATATAGATAAAAACATTATTTGTAAAAACCTGTCCGATTTTTGACGGATTCAAAGCAGTTTCTCGATATAAATAACGTTTAAAAATAACGATAGTTCATAAAAAAAGACTGCACATTTAACGCGCAGTCTTTTATTTTTCGACCTATTGAGTAAAATCAATATCTTCTTTCACGACTTCCGTAACCGCCGCCTCTGTTGTTGCGTGGACGATCGCCTTCGGCACGGGGACGAGCTTCTGATACAGACAGTGTGCGACCGTCATATTCAGCTCCGTTTAATTCTTCAATAGCACGCTGACCATCTTCGTCAGCCATTTCAACAAAACCGTAACCTTTCGATCTGCGTGTTTCTCTGTCAGTAATAATTTTCGCTGAGGTGATTTCTCCGTATTCCTCAAACAATTCTTTTAAATCGGCATCGTTAATTTGATAACTTAAGCCAGCAACAAAAATGTTCATGTAAAAAATAAAAAATAATAATAAATAAAAAAATTAATTTGTGCAGAAGAAATTGTATAAAAGATAAGGTTAAAGAATTGATTTACCTTTGTGAAAGAGATAAATAACTAAATAACTGTTTCTGCTATAAAAACTTTTGCGAGGACAAAGGTAGGAATAAATTTGTTGTGACAAAACAATTTACATAAAAATCGACAAAAAAAAATTAACCTCCGGCAATAGAGTTATCACCGAAGGCATTTTTATTTACCGGCGGAGCGACTGTATTCCGAAAAGAGACACGGCGTACCACGTCTCTACAATCGAACTTCGGACTTCCGACTCACAATTTCACACCATTTCTATCCAACAATGCATCAATGGATGGTTCTTGTCCTCGGAAACGTTTGTAAAGTTCCATCGGCTCTTCGGTGTTGCCTCTTTCCAAGATGTTTACTCTAAAAGAGCGTGCTGTTTTCTTATCGAAAATACCATTTTTCTTAAAAGCAGCAAATGCATCAGCCTCAAGCACCTCAGCCCATTTATAGCTATAATATCCGGCAGCATATCCACCCGAGAATATATGTCCAAATGCTGTTGACATACTGGCTTCGGGTACAATCGGAAGTAATTTTACCGGAAGCATGGCTTTTTGTTCAAATTCACGAACATCCCCACTAAACGGTTGATTTAGCGTATGCCACGCCATATCCAAATATCCAAATGAAAGCTGACGCAAAGTTAAATATCCGGTATTGTAGTTGGCAGCATTAATGATTTTTTGCACCAATTCTCCCGGCATTTTTTCACCGGTTTGATAATGAAATGCAAATTTATCGAGATAGTCTTTTTCTACTAACCAGTTTTCCATAATTTGTGACGGAAGCTCCACGAAGTCACGATAAACACTTGTTCCCGAAAGAGTTTCGTAAGTAGATCTCGCCAACATTCCGTGCAATGCATGTCCGAATTCGTGCAAGAAAGTTTCCACTTCATCGAAAGTGAGTAGCGCCGGTTTTGTTTCGGTTGGACGGGTAAAATTCATCACGATGGTGACATGTGGACGGCTGTCCACACCGTTCTTCATGAATTGTGACTTAAATGACGACATCCAGGCACCTGCACGTTTTCCTTCTCTGGGATGAAAATCGGTAAATAAAACAGCAAGAAAATCACCATTACAATCCATAACATCAAACGCTTCCACTTCGGAATGATACACGGGCGTATTGGGGTTTTTAACGAAAGTAAGTCCAAAAAGATCAGTAGCTAAACCAAAGACCCCTTTTTTTACGTTTTCAAGCTCAAAATACGGACGTGTCATTTCGTCGTTCAGGTCAAAACGTTCATCTTTTAATTTATCGGAATAAAAACTCCAGTCCCACGGCTGAATGTCCATCGGTTTTCCTTCCATTTTGGCAGCGTAAGCTTCCACATCTTTCACTTCCTGACGGGCAATTTCGCCATAAGCTTTAGCCAGTTGGTTGAGTAAGTTATATACACTTTTTTCGTTCTTTGCCATCCGATTTTTTAACGCGTATTCGGCATAGTTTTTATAACCCAATAAGTTAGCAATTTGTAAGCGGAGATTTACAATTTTTTGAATATTTTGTTTATTGTCAAACTCGCCACCCATCACACTTTTAGTGCTATTAGCTATATAAAGTTTTTCGCGTAAATCGCGACGGGTAGAATATTTCATAAAACCGATGTAACTGGGTGCCGATAAATCAAACATCCAGCCTTCTTTCCCTTTCGATTTAGCTTTGGCAGAGGCTGCATCCAACACACTCTCGGGTAATCCGGCCAAATCATTTTTATCTGTCAGGAGCATTTCAAATTTGTTGGTTTCTTTTAGGCTGTTTTGTCCGAAATCGAGTGTCGCTTTGCTCAGTTCCATCGATAATTTTCGGTACGTCTCCTTCCCTTCCGTCGAAAGTGTTGCACCACTATTCTCGAATCCTTCATAAATTTTTTCCACCAAACGGATTTGTTCAGGCACTAATCCCGAAGTAAGACGATTATCATAAACCACTTTTACACGGGCAAACAATTTCTCATTCAGGCTAACATTATTGGAGTGTTCCGATAATTTGGGGCTTAATCGTTGCGAAATTACCATCATTTCATCGTTGCTCTCAGCACCCAATAAATTAAAGAAAACTCCACTCACGCGATTCAGCATTTCACCCGAATATTCCATTGCAGCAATAGTATTTTGAAAATTAGGAGCAATAGGATTGGCCGCGATAGATTCAATTTCAATCTTATGTTGCTTGATGGCTTCATTGAACGCAGGCTCATAGTGCTCAATCTTAATTTTATCGAACGGAGGTGTGCCGTATTGTGTATCGTACGGTTTAAAAAATGGATTTTCGTCCGCTACAACGGCGGTAGTTATTGTTGTCATAAAAAGTAAAGCAAAAAATAATTTTTTCATAATAAGTTTGTTGTTTAAAGTTTAATGCTTAATATTAGCAGAACACAGTTTTATCATCTATCAACAAGTTACTCTTCTCCTAAGTTGCTTTTCGCTTTATACGCCATGGCATAAAATCGAATTTGCTTAATCACGGAAAGCAAACCGTTGGAACGTGTTGGAGAAAGATGTTCGGTAAGCCCGATTTCTTTCATAAAACGTAAATCGGCAGCAAGAATTTCGTCGGGAGTGCGTTTATTAAAAACACGTAAAACCAGTGCGAGCAGTCCTTTTACAATTACGGCATCACTTTCTGCCTGAAGATGTAATTTCTCATCAATATAATCGGTTTGCAACCACACCCGACTCTGGCAACCTTTGATTAAGTTATCGGGAGTTTTATATTTTTCGTCGAGTGGAGCAAGTTCATTTCCTTGCTCAATAATGTAAGCGTATTTATCCATCCAGTCATCGTAGATACTGAATTCGTCGATAATTTCTTGTTGTATTTGGTTGATATTCATAATAAATGTTAGAAGTCGGATGACCGATGCCGGATGTAAAACAGACAGCGGTTTCTTAATCTATAAATTAGTTAGCAATTAGTAATTGTCAATTGGTAATTATTTCTCTATATATTACCTCCATCACCGTTTGTCCCGCAGCATTAAGCGTTTCTTTGCTGATGTTTCGCATATCATCGTTATGCGTGTGCCAATGTGGAGCAAAACCATTATCAGTATCTTTCAAATTGATGATATTTGCGCAGGGAATTTTTCTATTTTCGATAATCGGAACATGATCATCAGTAATGTAACTACCATTTTGTTGCACAAAAAATTTCCCATATCCCAAATTTGAAGCAGTACTCCAAATTTTCGATACAATATTTGACGCGTGCTGCATGGAATATCCTTCATGCAAGAATGTGGCATTTGCAGCGCCCACCATATCCAACAAAATTCCGTATGAAGCCTTGTAGTTATGGATATGCGGATTTTCCGACCAATAACGTGATCCCACGCACCACCATGTGCCGAAAACATAATTTTTATCGAACGCTGCTTGTCCCCAATCTTCCAAATCAAAGAAAATAATATCAATACCCACATCGGTAGTTTTTTGCTGCAATTGACGAGCAATTTCCAACAAAACTCCTACTCCGCTTGCACCATCATCGGCTCCAGCAATAGGTGTATTTTGTTTTTCCGTATCCAATTCTTCATCGGCAAACGGACGACTGTCCCAATGAGCAAAAAGCAAAATGCGCTTCTCTTTTTCGGGTTGATAACTCCCGATAATATTCCTAATCTCTATATTTTGTCCGTCATAATGCGTTACATTGGCTTTTTGTTCAAAAACAGTTGCACCAAAACCGGTAAGTTTTGTAGCGAGATAATCGCCACACGCTTTATGCGCCGGCGTTCCCGGAACACGTGGACCAAAACTCACCTGCTTTTCAACAAAACTATATGCGCTATCGGCATTAAAATCGGGAGAGATTTTTACATAAGTGTTCGTTACAGTTTCTTTCCCCATATTCTTTTGCGATTGGCACGAATTGCATGAAACGGAAAAAATAAAACCAACCGTTAACAACAACAATATAAATAGTGAATTTAGTCTTTTCATCAGTTATTTTTCTGATACGTAAAATTAGAAATACCGATATTTTTATACGTCTCTTTCAATGCTTCTTCGTCATCCGAAATAACCAACAGCTTGTCTCCATCGTGTAGAGCAGTTTGTCCGGTTGGAATAAAAAATCTATCACCGCGCTTTACCATTACCGCCAAAGTTTTATCCGGTAAAGGCATTTCCATCAAATTCTTGCCGTGCTTCAATGTTTCTTTTGTAATAATGATTTCCGTCATTGCCGATTTTATTTCTTCGGAGAACTCAACATCAAAATCTTCAAAACTTTTGTATTTATTCGGTTTTTCGGCCAAACCTAACCATTTCGCCACTATAGGAAGCGAAGTGCCTTGATACAACAAAGAAACAATAGTTATTACAAAAACTATATTAAACACGGTTCTTGCACCCGGAACATCTGCTGCCAGCGGTAATATGGCAAAAATAATAGGTACGGCGCCACGCAATCCAACCCACGAAATATAAGTTTTATCTCGAAAAGATATTTTTTTAAAAGGAATAAGACAAAGAAATACCGTGATAGGGCGTGCTATGAAAATCATGAAAAGAGCTATAATAAGACCTGGAAGCAGTACCGGCACCAACTCACTGGGATTTACCAATAATCCTAACGTCAAAAACAAGAGAATCTGACTCATCCAAGCAAATCCATCCATAAAATTCATTGCTGTACGCTTGTGTGCAAATTTGGAGTTTCCGATTACCAAACCGGCAATATAAACCGCTAAATATCCATTGCCTTTCAAATAATAAGTTGCGGCAAATATAAATATACCGATGATAAGAAGCAAAACCGGATACAGCGAAGTATTATCCATTCGAATACGATTAATGATAAAAACCGATAATCTTCCCAGAAAATATCCCAACAATGCTCCCACTACAAGCTGAACAATTATATTTACGGCAACAATTGCATAATTGGGATTGCTACCTGAATTGATAATACTAATAAGAGTAACCGTAAGCATATAAGCCATCGGATCGTTACTACCGCTTTCAAGTTCCAGTAACGGACGAAGATTATTTTTCAGTGAAAGTCCTTTGGAGCGAAGAATACCAAAAACCGATGCCGAATCGGTAGAAGAGACAGTGGATGCCAGCAACATAGCAGACAAAAAACCCATTCCCAGACCCACATAAACTCGATCAGACAACCACCAGGTAAAAATACCCGTAATAATGGCAGTTATAAATACTCCCAATGTAGCTAAAACAACTCCGGGCTTAATAACCGGTCTTATTTCCCTGAACTTGGTATCTAATCCTCCGGAAAATAAGATAATGGTTAAACAAACTGTGCCGATAGCTTGTGCAATTTGAATGTTTTCGAATTTAACGCCAAATCCGTCCCCACCAAAAATCATTCCGACTAACAAGAAAAGCAACAAAACCGGGACACCAAATTTATGTCCGGCTTTACCCACTATCATACTCACAAAAAAAAGAAAAGAACCGATAAGCAATACAAGTTCAGTTGAAAGCTCCATCTTTGACTATATTAAAATTGTTTGAATATTATTTGATTCTCTTTAACAGCTAATCTTGCCGTTTTACCCATTACAAGTGGAAAGTTGTGTTTTACATGTCCTACAGGAAAGTCGAAGCAAACCGGAAAATCGTATTCACTTACTGTTTGAGCAATAGACTCGTAAAGAGCTGAATACATATTATTATCTTCGGTATAATCGCTGAATTGTCCAACAATCAGTCCCGATATTCTGTCAAAAACGCCCGCAAGTTTCAGTTGATTAATATACCTGTCAATCTTGTATGGATCTTCACCAATATCTTCGATAAACAACACTCCTCTTCTGGGTATTTTGGCGAATTTAGTACCCAAAATTCCACAAAAAACCGAAAGATTACCTCCAAACAGTTTGCCCAAAGCTTTACCTTTTCGGTTGAGATATGCATGGCTTGTAACAGGAATTTCGTAGATAATAGGTTCTCCAGCAACGATAGCTTTGGTGAAACGAACGGAAATATCGGCAGCCCCTTCTTCGGCAAAATGTTTTGCCATAGGACCGTGAATAGACATAATTCCGTTGCTTTGCAAAGCCGCGTGCAAAACGGTGATATCGCTATAACCGATTACCCATTTTGGATTTTGCTTTATAGATGTAAAATCGAGTTTGCCTAACAAATGCACTGTTCCGTATCCTCCACGTGAACAGAAAATCAGTTTCACATCGGGGTCGTCCATGGCGCTTTGCAAATCCGATAAGCGTTGTTCTACAAATCCGCTAAAACGTCCGGTTTCACACAACGCATTTTCGGAAATTTCAACTCTTATACCCCAGCCACGAAGTAAGTCAGCAGCCTTATTCACCAGCTCGCCATCAATTTTTCCGGCAGGAGAAAGAATAACGGCTTTATCGCCGATTTGCAATTTAGGGGGTTGGAGCATTATTTAAAATAGTTTTACCCCTCTAAATCTCCCCTGGAGGGGAGACTTGCGGGTATGAATCATTATTATAGTTGTTCGATTAAGTCCCCTTTAGGGAATTTAGGGGTCCTTACGCATCAATATGCGCGTAAGTAGCATTTTCTTCGATAAACTCGCGGCGCGGTGCAACTTCCTCACCCATCAGCATCGAGAAAATCATATCGGCATCTGCCGCATTTTCGATGGTAACCTGACGGAGCGTACGCTTTTCGGGATTCATTGTTGTTTCCCAAAGTTGTTCGGCGTTCATTTCTCCCAAACCTTTATAGCGTTGCGAGTGGACAGCATTCTCGTTACCATCGGCATATTTATCTATAAACGCCTGACGTTGACGATCATCCCAACAATATTCTTCTATTTTTCCTCTCTTACACAGATAAAGCGGCGGAGTTGCAATATACACGTAACCGTTTTCGATAAGTGGTTTCATATAACGGAAGAAGAACGTCAAAATAAGCGTGGCGATGTGGCTTCCATCCACGTCGGCGTCAGTCATAATCACCACTTTGTGGTAACGAAGTTTTTCGATATTCAACGCTTTGGAATCTTCTTCTGTGCCGATAGTTACGCCCAGTGCAGTATAAATATTTTTAATTTCTTCGTTATCGAAAACTCGGTGTGGCATTACCTTTTCAACATTCAAAATTTTACCGCGAAGTGGAAGAATTGCTTGAAAAATTCGGTCGCGTCCTTGCTTTGCAGTTCCACCGGCCGAATCGCCTTCCACGATAAATATTTCGCATTTTTGGGGATCTTTATCAGAACAGTCAGCCAACTTTCCGGGAAGTCCTGCACCCGAAAGTGGTGATTTCCGCTGAATCATTTCGCGTGCTTTGCGAGCCGCATTTCGAGCCGTAGCCGCCAAAATCACCTTTTCTACAATAATTTTCGCCTCTTTGGGATGCTCTTCCAAATAAATAGTTAATGCTTCACCAATAGCCTGATCTACCGCTCCAATTACTTCGCTATTTCCAAGCTTGGTTTTTGTTTGTCCTTCGAATTGAGGCTCGGCAACTTTTACCGATAAAACAGCTGTAAGTCCTTCGCGAAAGTCATCACCGCTAATTTCAACTTTCACTTTATCAAGCATTTTAGACTCTTCGGCATACTTTTTCAACGTACGCGAAAGCCCTCTACGAAAACCGGTAAGGTGAGTTCCACCCTCAATGGTATTGATATTGTTAACGTACGAAAAAACGTTCTCGTTGTAAGTAGAATTGTACGTCATTGCAATTTCTATGGGAACTCCGTTTTTCTCGGTAACAATGTGAATAGGTTCCGAAATAAGCGGTTCTTTTGCTTTGTCAATATATCGCACAAACTCTTCAAGTCCACTTTCGGAATAAAAGCGTTCTGTTTTGAAAGTTCCATCTTCTTTCGCAGCTCTTTTGTCGGTTAGTGTGAGTGCTACACCTGCATTTAAAAACGCCAGTTCGCGAAGACGAGTCGATAAGATATCGTATCGATACTCGGAAACGATAAAAATGGTATCATCGGGTTTGAAAGTGATAATTGTACCTGTTTTATTGGTTTCGCCAATCACTTTCACATCCGAATAAGGTTTTCCACGCGAATATTCCTGCACATGAATTTTCCCATTACGATGAATTTCAGCTTTTAAATATTGTGAAAGCGCGTTCACGCACGATACACCTACTCCGTGCAAACCGCCTGAAACCTTGTAAGTTCCCTTATCGAACTTGCCTCCGGCATGAAGTACGGTAAGCACCACTTCTAAAGCCGATTTTTTTTCTTTCTCGTGATAATCTACCGGAATTCCGCGTCCGTTATCGGTTACGGTTATGGAGTTATCCTCGTTAATAATTACATTTATTTCATTGCAATATCCGGCAAGCGCTTCGTCTATTGAGTTATCAACCACTTCGTAAACAAGGTGATGAAAACCTTTGTCGCTCACATCTCCGATGTACATAGCGGGGCGTTTGCGTACCGCTTCCAAGCCTTCGAGCACCTGAATGTTTTGTGCGGAATAATTACCGCTCGCCGATTTTTTTTCTTCTTCTGTCATTTTTATCCTTTAAATATCTCTCTGAAAATTAGTAATTTATTCATATTAGCGTTTAGGCTAAAAAATCGAACAAATATACAAAAAATTTGCTGTTCCGACAATCGTTTTTTGTTTTTTTAGCAAACAAAAAAGCGGCCAAAAGCCGCTCAAAATTCATAGTCGATAGCTGCCCGCTCCGTTCGCACCTTAACTATAAACTCTCCCACTCGCAGATGCTCGGGATGCGAGATATAAGTTTGCAAATCATCCAAATTCTTAAATTCGCTATCGAGCATAACATCATAATTGCCCGCCGGAGCATCAACATGATTTATCGATACTTCTATTTTCACAATCTCAGGAATCAGACCCTTCAGCGCTTCGAGGCGCTGTTTCATTATCAGTGCATTTTCGGCTTTTGAATTACCCTCGGCCTTATCAGCCAATTTAAAGAGAACAATGTGCTTAATCATAACTTTGCTATTTTTTAAAATCTATTTTAATTTTCGGCTTCAACAAAGTTCAAAATTACTAAAAAACATTGTCTAAAAAAATCAAATCAGTTTCTTATTTTTCCCGCAATTTGATCTTGATTATAATATTAAACAATCATAATAAATGCATCGAAATTCAAATACAAACCGAATAAAAAAAAAGCCGAACACAACTGTCCGGCTTCATTATTATATTTGAATGAAAAAATTAACCCAATTTGCTGATATGAGCAGCCAATTTAGACTTTAAGTTATTAGCCTTGTTTTGGTGAATAACCTTTTTCTTCGCCAATTTATCCAACATCGAACAAACTTCGGGATACATAGCCGTGGCATCTTCCTTTGAAGTTAAGGCGCGCAATGCACGAACCGAATTTCTGGTTGTGCGTGAAAAATAACGATTTGATAAACGACGAACTTTTGTTTGTCTGATTCTTTTTTCTGCTGATTTGTGATTTGCCATTATCGTTTGACTTGTTTAAATCTTTTTATTTTGTAGCCCATAGGGGAATCGAACCCCTCTTTCAAGAATGAAAATCTTGCGTCCTAACCGATAGACGAATGGGCCATTTGAGATGCTAACCCGAAAGAAAAATTAACCTTTCCTCAAATTGCGAGTGCAAAGATAAAACCTTTTTCGGAATGTGCAAAATTTTACACAAATATTTTCTAAAAAATCTTCTTTCGCAGACCCAACTAGTAAATCCAACTTTAAATCGAAAATGCGCACGCTATCAGCTTTTCAAGTCATAATAGCTCTAGGTAATTATAAAAAATTATTCATCAAAAATATTTTTAGACACTATAAAATTGGATATTTGAAAAATAATTTCTAATTTTGCACCCCAATAATTCAGCATCAGCAAATAAATAAAACATCAAGATAAAATGAAAAGAACATTTCAACCCTCTAACAGAAAAAGAAAGAACAAACACGGCTTTCTTTCGAGAATGGCAACCAAAAACGGAAGAAAAGTATTGGCTGCCCGTCGCGCAAAAGGTAGAGTAAGATTAACCGTTAGCGATTGATCCGAATTAAGACTTTTAATAAAATAAAAAGCAGGAATATGTGGTACATATTCCTGCTTTTTTTATGCTTTATCACATACTTAAAACTCTTTATCCATAAAAAACCAAAGACAATCATTTTTTTTATACTTTTGTAGTAAAATTTCAACATCACATTTAAGCATGAGTACAAAACCAATTACTAAAAAAATTCCAGGAAACAACATTCTCCTCAATATAGTAGCGATTGGCGTTGTTGCTATTCTATTATTAATACTCACTTTATTTTTCCTGAATGCCTACACTCGCCACGGGCAAAACGTATTAGTGCCTCAGTTACAAGGACTTCAGGAAGAAGAAGCAGATGCTATTCTGAAATCCAAAGGATTGGATATTCAGGTGGTTGATTCGATTTTTAAAAAGGATGCTGTTCCCGGTTCTATTATTGATCAAACGCCAAAGCCAAATAATAAAGTAAAAGAAGGTCGCGATATTTATGTTACCATTTATGCTCGCAATCCACAACAAATCTCTGTTCCGGGTTTAGTAGATTTCTCTACTCGTCAGGCTATTGCATTGCTCAACTCTATCGGATTCACTCAGATTGCCATCGAAGAAATTCCGGCTCAATACAGCGGATTAGTTATGTCAGTAGAATATCGAGGAAAAAAGCTGATGCCCGACGAACAAATCCCAGCCGGTTCACCTTTAAAATTGGTGGTAAGTAAAGGAATAATGAGCGATTCGCTAATTTCCCCCGGAAGGACAAGAACAATTTCCGATTCTACTCAAAACACGCCAGCTCAACCATCGAGTATTGACAAATCATTCTTTTAACTTAGAAGTGTTAGAAAACGATTTCGATGATATACAGGATTTATCGGAAGAAGATGATGAACTAATCATCGACTCATCCGATAATCAGAAATTTGAACATTATCGATTTGTAGCCGATAAAGGACAAAGTCTGCTGCGAATTGATAAGTTTTTATCAGACCGTATTGAAGGAATTTCCCGAAACCGAATTCAACAAGCTGCCGATGCCAATTGCATTTTGGTAAACGGCACAGCCGTAAAATCGAGCTACAAGGTAAAACCATTGGATGTTATTACCATTGTAATGGATCGTCCGCGGCGAGAACTGGAAATTCTTCCCGAGAATATTCCGCTCAATATCGTTTACGAAGACGATGATCTGATGGTTATCAACAAACCACCCGATATGGTGGTACATCCCGGACACGGAAATTATACCGGAACTTTGGTAAACGCGATAGCGTTTCATTTGAAATATGAACACGGGATGGATATGAGCGATCCGCGATTGGGATTAGTTCATCGTATTGATAAAGACACATCGGGATTGCTGCTCGTTGCAAAAACGCCCGAAGCAAAAACACATCTTTCGGCACAATTTTTCAACAAAACCACCAAAAGAAGATACGTTGCATTGGTATGGGGAAATGTTGCCGACGATGAAGGTCGTATAGAAGGAAATATTGGTCGAGACCCGAAAGACCGCATGTTGATGCGCGTTTTTGAAGACGATGAACACGGAAAAACCGCGGTTACGCATTATAAAGTGCTGGAACGATTTGGTTACGTTACACTTGTCCAATGTGAACTGGAAACGGGACGAACGCATCAGATTCGTGTACACATGAAGCATATCGGACACACGCTGTTCAACGATGAACGTTACGGCGGAAACGAAGTATTACGCGGAACGCATTTTGCAAAATACAAGCAATTTGTGTATAATTGTTTTGCTATTTGTCCGCGACAATGTTTGCATGCACAAACACTCGGTTTCGTTCATCCACGCACGGGCAAAGAGATGTTTTTCGAAAGCGAGTTACCGGAAGATATGCAAGCGGTAATCGAAAGATGGCGAACCTATACGGAATCAAGAGAAGTTTAGAAATTAGAAAAAGAGAAAATGAGAAGCAAAAGAAGTTTGGTTTTCGGTAAATAAAACACGACCAACACCTCATAACGCATAACTCATAACTCAAACCTCAATAAATTATGAAAAAAAATATTGTTATCGTTTGGGGTGGTTATTCATCTGAAAAAGAAGTTTCGGAACGAAGCGCCCAAGGTATATACTCTTTTATCGATAAAGATAAATACAACGTTTACAAGGTAAAAATAGACAGAAACGTGTGGGAAACCGAATATGAAAATGAAATTTTCCCCATTGATAAAAACGATTTTAGTTTCACGGCAAACGGACAAAAAACAGCATTCGATTTTGCCTATATCACCATCCACGGCACTCCCGGCGAAGACGGCGTTTTGCAAGGTTATTTCGATATGCTTCGCATTCCCTATTCCAACTGTGGTGTATTGGCATCGGCGCTTACATTTAGTAAATTCACGTGCAATAATTTTCTAAAAAGCTTTGGTTTCAAAGTTGCCGACTCTGTTGTGCTCCATCCGAATGATACAATTGACACAAACAACATCATTCAACAATTAGGATTACCAGTGTTTGTTAAACCCAATATCGGCGGTTCCAGTTTCGCGACTACCAAGGTAAAAGAAGCTTCAAATTTACACAGTGCCATTAACGAAGCTTTTATTGAAGCTCCCGAAGTGATGATAGAGAGTTTTATTTCCGGCACGGAAGTAACTTGCGGTTGTTATCAATCGGCAAAAGGATTTCAACACCTGCCACTTACCGAAGTAGTTACTAAGAACGAGTTTTTCGATTACAATGCCAAATACAAAGGAGAAGTAGAGGAAATTACTCCGGCAAGAATAGCTAAAGAAATAGCCAGTGAGATACAGACTTTGACCGAAAAAATATATTATCTTATTGGCGCTAAAGGAATTATTCGTGCAGATTATATTATCTCGAGCGGCACTCCTATTTTACTCGAAGTAAATACCACGCCGGGAATGACCGAAACCAGTTTTATTCCACAACAAGTGCAGGCTGCCGGACTCAACATATCCGATGTAATGACCGATATTATTGAATTTGAATATAATAAAATAAAATCTCATCGGAAATAATCACCGATATGAATAATAAAAATTATGGAAATCGCCAATAAACAAAATTTCGACGACATCCGTCCCCTTTACGATCACGAAGTACCCCACGCTATAAACACGCTCTTGAGCGACGATTATTTCCGGCAAGCGGCTGAACCCTTGCTCAAACCGATATCGTGGGAAGTATTTAGTGAAGCTATGCTGGCATGCAAATCAGTTTACGACTTTCAGAGAACGGTTATCTATCCGTTTATGAAACAGCTGATTGCCAAAACCACCTCGGAGCTTAATGCCGTAGGATTTGATAAGCTCAAAAACGGATCAAGTCATATTCTTATCTCTAATCATCGTGATATTGTGCTGGATGCCGCTTTCCTAAATATTTTGTTTTTCGATAAGAAGATTAACACATCCGAAATTGCCATTGGCGACAACTTACTTATTTACCCGTGGATTATTAAACTGGTCAGGCTTAACAAAAGTTTTATCGTGAAGCGCAGTGTTTCGGTACGTGAAATGTTGGATACATCTAAACATTTGTCGGAATATATTTTCGATACTATCGCCAATCGCAACCAATCTGTTTGGATTGCACAGCGCGAAGGTCGGGCAAAGGATTCTGACGATAAAACACAAACAAGCTTATTGAAGATGCTCACACTGCACAACAGCTCAAATCCGGTTGAAGCACTCAAGCCACTAAATATTCTTCCACTTTCCATCACATATGAGTTCGATCCGTGTGATTACCTCAAAGCGCAGGAATATCAACTCAAAAGAGACAATCCCGAATACAAAAAAAGTCAAGCTGATGATATAGAAAATATGCGTACCGGTATTCTCGGTTTTAAGGGAAGAGTGTCTTTCAAATTTGGAGATCCGATTAATAGCGAATTATCGAAAATAAGTTCAGACACCAATCGTGCACAAGTTTTGGAGCTTGCTGCCAAAGCCATCGATACAGAGATTTACAAAAACTATACTTTTTTCCCTATCAACTATATCGCTTACGATCTAATGGAAAACAACAACTCATTTTCCGATAAATATACTGATGAGGATAAAGCATTTTTTGATAATTATCTCAATGAGCAAATCACAAAAATTAACATACCAAATAAAGATCACGCATTTTTACGTGAAAAGCTGATTGAAATGTACGGAAATACGGTAAAAAATTTCGTATCAGCACAAGAAGTATAAAGCAAAAAGTAATAGACAATGAAATGGAAATATATTACATATTTTGCAGCTGTTTTTCTTATTACTGTTGCATGTGAGAAAGAACCTACACGTATCGATAATTTCCTTATTGAATTTGCCACGGTTATAAAGCCGGCAGAGCAAATAGCTTTTCAATTAGACAATCACAAAATCCTTATTCCGAAAGAATTAAAAGATTATTCCGGCAAAAATGGACAACGTGTAACACTTAATTATACTCCTTTGCACGGCGACACCATAAAAGTAAACAGCGTTTCCGATATTTTTACGGGAACCGTACAAAAAAGTAATGCCGTGGCCGATCTCCGTAAAGATCCTGTAAAAATTCAAAGTGTTTGGGTAGGTGGTAACTACCTGAATCTAATTCTTGAAATTGAGTTTTACGAAAAAGCGCATACTATTGGGCTGTTTCGTAATATGCAATCATCTTCCATTGATTTACATTTTGCCCACTCCAAAAACAATGATCCTCCCGGATATACAAAAAAACTATATGCATCTTTTTCACTTGCCGACATTAAGTCTGCCGATGGCTCTCCCACCCCTTTTCTTCTCCATGTAAATACCCTTAACAACGAACGTATATTTAAACTTGAGGTGAAATAAAAATGCCCCGCAGATAGGCGAGGCGCTAAATGTTTTCACAACGGAATAATCCTTATTGTGAATTGCTTTCATAAGTTTAATGCTCCAAAAGTACAACTTATTTGTGTTTTTTGCAATTTTTTTCAAAAAAATATTTAACTTTACCGCTAATATATTCTAATACGTTTTGTAATAATAGATTACATGTTCGGTCAATTTAATAAATTCGACTATCATGGATAGAGCTACATTTTTAAGAATTATAGGTGCAAGCGCAGGAAGCTTCTTGTTCTCAGGATTAGATGCGAAAATTGAGAGTTTACGATACGACCTCAAACAAGTAAAAATTTACGACAATTATGTTCGTGGCGTTCATTTCAGAAAACAAGATTTCCTCGATGATTTACCCAAAGTAAACGATACACTTCAATTGGAGCGGGAAACAGATAACCCATATGACCAATTCGCCATTAAAGTAATGAGAAACGGAAAATTCCTGGGTTACATTGCCGCTTACGAAAACATAACATTAGCCATGTTAATGGATCAAGGAGTACAACTAGAGGCTTCCGTTAGTGCCGTTGCAGAAAACATTGAAGACAAAAAATATCTTGATAAAGTGTTTTCTGTTCAGGTGTTTACAAAATTACTTGTTCCTTATACTCATTTGGAAACAACTGATTTGAGAGCCAAAAGGGCGGATGATGCGGATGATGTTTATAGGAAAGGGGGGATTATTAAATAAGGAGAAACCTTTTAGTTCCTCCATAAAAAAGCAATTCACAAAATCCTTCCTGTTGAAATGAATAGGATATTTCATATAAACTTGAATACATAATCTTGGAGAATTAATGTAAATATGGATTGGAGTCCATAAAAATTAATATCGTCATATCAATTTTCAAGTTTATGGTACAAAAGTAAGAAAATATTTTAAATAAGGAAGGATGGATACATTTTATTATATTTGCAAAAAATAAACCCTACGGAGTACGCAGGGCTTTAGAGACAAAAATCCTACGGCTTATAGCCTTGTTGTGAATTGTCTTTC
>JAUNUM010000068.1 GCA_030538215.1 Bacteroidia bacterium | reverse complement strand
GTAGCCCAGCCGGGAATCGAACCCGAATCTAAAGTTTAGGAAACTTCTATTCTATCCGTTGAACTACCGGGCCTAAAATCGGTTTGCAAAAGTAGTGTTTTTTCCGTTATTCTCAAACATCAAAGCAGATTTGCTCAAATCACTTGGCAAGTCAAACAATTTTCTGCTTAAACTGTTTACACAATAAAGAATTCATTTAAAACAAATAAATTAAAAAGCATGAGCGATATTGCAATCCTTTACGGCACATCCGGTGGCAATACCGAGTCGGTAGCAAAGAGCGTTAGCCGCCTTTTCAACGACGAAGCCGATCTTTACAACGTAGAAACTATTAAAATCGACGATATTAAGCCTTATAAATACCTGATTTTGGGCACTTCAACCACAGGAATCGGCGACTTACAGGACGATTGGGATAGTTTTCTACCTACATTTTCCAAAGCTGATTTATCGGATAAAACCATTGCCATTTTTGCGTTGGGCGATAGCGCCTCATTTTCAAGCAGCTTTGCCGAAGGAATGAAAGTGATTTACGATGCCATAAAGGATAAAACAAAAGTGGTTGGCTTTGTGGATGACGAAGGATATACGTACGATGATTCCACAGCTGTTGTAGATGGGCGTTGGGTGGGACTTCCCATTGACGAAGATAACGAATACGACCAAACCGATACCCGCCTCGAAGCTTGGGTTGAAGATCTGAAAAAAGAGTTTATTTAAATTAAATAACTACTAATGATAAATATTTGGCTGAGTTGCAAACGTGATTCAGCCAAATTTGATTTTATACGGTTTCACTTGCTCAAGTTGAAGTTTTATCGTATTTTCGTTGTTACAAAAACAGACAATATGCAACGTATCTTTTACCACAGACTGTTTATATCTATTGTTTTACTTTCAATTGGCTTAACAAGCTTTTCTCAGAAAAAACAACTTGATCATTCCGTTTACGATGATTGGGAAAGCCTTCAAGCTATCTCCATCAGCAACGATGGCAGGTTTATAAGTGCCGTTATCAGTCCACAAGAAGGTGATAGCATACTTTTTATCCGTGATTTGAAAACAGGTAAAGAGTTAAAGATAGATCGGGTGAATAAATACACGTTATCACCCGACGGGCGATTTACCGTGGGATTACTAAAAGCACCTTTTTCCGAAATCCGTCAGGCAAAAATCAAGAAAAAGAAAGCCGATGATTTCCCCAAAGATTCATTGATTACCGTAAACAACGAAACACTTACATTCTACAAAATTGCCGATGTAAAATCGTATTCCGCTCCCAAAGAGCTTGCCGAACACATTGTTTACAAAAAGACCGAACCAAAGGATACTGTAAAGAATAAATCTGCCAAATCAAAAGATTTGCTGATTGTTAGAAACTTGATTACGTTTGCAGAAGACACCATTAAAAATTATAAAGAGTTTGTTTTCAGCAAATTTGGCAATTCTCTTGCCGTGGCAGTAGAACCTGAGAAGAAAGATTCCACAGATACCCATAAGGTTTTGTTTTTCGATTTGAAGAGCGGAACAAAAAAGCAAATTTCAGGTGAAAAAATGGAATATAAATCGTTTGCTTTTGACGAAACGGGCAATCAACTGATTTATTTAGCCACCGTGGACACATCGAAGACAGAACAAAAAGTTTTCGATGTCCGATATTTCAAAAACACGATGGATTCGGCCGTTGTACTTGTCTCAAAAACATCGAAAGGATTGCCGAAAAACTGGATTTTTAACGAAAATTCACGCCCATCGTTCAGTAAAAACGGCGAACAGATTCTTATCGGCGCAGCACCCAAACAAGCGCCCAAAGACACTACCATTATAGATTTCGAAATGCCAACCCTTGACATTTGGCACTGGAAAGACCCGATTGTGCAACCGCAACAACTTTCTCGGCTAAAAAATGAGCTTCGCAGAACTTATCTTGGCATTATTTATCCAAATCGCCCCGATAAATTTATCTCCATAGCCAACGAACAAATGCCCAACGCTTCGGTTTCCGATGAAGGAAACGGCCGTTTCGCGCTTCTTTCATCCAACTTGCCATACGAATTGGAGAGTCAGTGGGACATTTCTTCAAAAGCGGATGCATGGATTTATGATCTGCAAACTAATCAGCTGCATGAAATTGCCAAACCCGTTTTAGGCAGACCCCAATTATCTCCTTCGGGAAATTTCACCTATTGGTGGAATGCTCCGAAAAAGCAATGGTTTGTATTCGACAATCTAAGCAAAAAAACAACGAGTTTAACCAAAGAAATTCCGGTTAATTTCTGGAATGAGAAAAACGATACGCCGAGCGAACCGGGCGCGTACGGCATTGCCGCTTGGGGACAGGATGATAAATTTGTGCTAATTTATGATGCATTCGATATCTGGAAAATTGATCCGACAGGAAAACTTAAACCGGAGAATATAACTCAAAACACCGGAAGAACCGATTCCATAACTTTTCGGCACATCAACACCGACCCGGAAAAGCGTTTCATTGAGCCAAAAGACGTGTTGCTCTTATCGGCATTTAACAACAAAACCAAAGAAAGCGGTTTTTACACGCTAAAACAACAAGGCAAAAATCCATTGGTAAAACGAGAACTGGATAAATATAAATACTCATCGGTGAATAAAGCAAAAAATACAGAAGTTCTTGTTTTTCAAAAAAACAATTTCAGCACCTCTCCCAATTTATACGTAACGCAAAACCTATGGAAATCGACACAAAAACTTACCGATATCAACCCGCAAATGCGTGATTACAACTGGGGAACAGCGGAAATGTTTGAGTGGACAACATTCGATGGAAAACCATCGCAAGGAATTTTGTATAAACCCGAAGATTTTGATGCAGACAAGAAATATCCGGTCATGATTTATTTTTACGAACAGCACTCCGATAACCTGTATCAATATTTTGCTCCTGCCCCCAGCCGCTCCACCGTGAACATTCCTTTTTTTGTGAGTCGTGGATATATCGTTTTCACCCCCGACATTCATTACGGCGTTGGTCAGCCCGGACCCGATGCTTACAACTATGTTGTTTCGGGAGCGCAGGCGCTGGCAAAAAACAGTTGGATAGATTCGAAAAATATGGCCATTCAAGGACAAAGTTGGGGTGGTTATCAGGTAGCCTATTTAATTACTCGCACAGATATGTTTAAAGCCGCCGGAGCAGGTGCGCCCGTAGCGAACATGACCAGCGCTTACGGCGGAATTCGCTGGGAATCGGGGCGCAGCCGTCAGTTTCAGTATGAACAAACACAATCGAGAATTGGCGCAACCATGAGCGATTCGCTGCAACTTTATATCGATAATTCGCCTGTTTTCTTTGCAGATAAAGTAAACACGCCGTTGCTAATTATGCATAACGATGACGATGGCGCCGTGCCGTGGTATCAGGGAATTGAGTATTTTATGTCGTTGCGCCGCTTAGGCAAACCCGTTTGGATGTTGCAATACAACAAGGAAGCACACAATCTCACGCAACGGCGTAATTCGAAAGACCTTTCCATTCGCTTGCAACAGTTTTTTGATCATTATTTGAAAGGTGCACCCGCACCGGTTTGGATGACACGTGGCGTACCGGCGATTGAGAAAGGGAAATCGTGGGGATATGAGGTGGAGAATAGGAAGACTGGGAGATAAGACGGAAACCGCCTGATCTATTATCACTGGTTTAATGAATAAAAGACAAGGCTACCGCCACACGCTTGCTAAATAACAAAAAACTACAAATACTAACTTATCAACTCACTTTTGTTTCATAAACGAGTTTTTTTCACAAATTAAAGATGGGAATATTCATTATTTCCATCTTTAATCAATTATTTCCTCTCATCTTCAATTAAAAAAACTAAAAAAAACACTATTTTTGTCTTTCTCATTTTACAGATTGATAAACAAAGAAATCCATATTGACCGAAACATGTTGCTGCGACTAAAATCGGGCAACCAAGATGCTTTTGAATTCATCTTTAACAAATATTACAACTCCATCTATACCTTTGTGCTGAATACTCTTTACGACAAGTTGTTTGCCGAGGATATTGCACAATCTGTTTTTGTTATTTTGTGGGAACAACGACACACTATTAATGAAGAAAAAAATATTGCCAACTTCTTGTACACTATAGCAAAAAACAGCGTGTATCGTCAGACCGAACGGTTATTGCTCAAACTTAAATACGAAGAACACGAAAAAGAAAGTCCAATAACGCGCATAGATATAGAAGAAGACGTCAACAGTCGATTTCTTGAAGATATCCTATCTGAACTTATCGAAAAACTGCCTCCGGCAAGAAAGGAAATTTTCATCCTAAGCCGAAAAAAACATTTCACTAACCGCGAGATAGCGCAGCAGCTCTCCATTTCCGAAAAGACGGTGGAAACTCAACTCCGCCGTTCATTAATATTTTTAAAAGAGAAAATGCAATACTATCTAACTCTATTTTTACTCTAGACCAACTCACAATCAACAATATAAATAGGAATTCCTCAACAAAACCACCGCATTCTAACTCCGTATATCAACTTTTTAGTTGAATTTAAAATGTTAAAATCGAAAACTCTGTAAGGATTTATTATTCATTACGTATATATATAACAATATGAGGGATGAAATAGTTAATCTAATTGAAAAATTCATCAAAGGTGAAATATCGCCGGAAGAAAAGTTTCGTTTACGCCAATGGTATAATACAGAAAGCATAAATGAAAAACTATTTTCGGAATACTATAACTTTCACTGGCAGCAAGCATTAGAACACCCTGATAGTTCGGCAAACGAAAGTCGCTTACGTGTCTGGAATAATTTGTGCGACGAGCTTATCGGAAAAAAAACAATCCATCGCTCATGGTTAAAAGTAGCGGGAGTAGCTATTATAGCTGTTTTATCTACGCTATTGGGATTTGGGTTGAGCAGGATGATAAACCATGCACCGGATGAGAATCTTGTGGTACGTGTAGAAAACGGACAAAAAGCACAGATACAGTTGCCCGATGGCTCATCGGTTTGGTTAAACTCAGCAAGCGAAATTAGCTATCCTTCTCATTTTGGACAAAAAAATCGCACCTTAAAGCTAAAAGGTGAAGCCTATTTTGAGGTAAAAAGCGATCTGGGCAATCCATTTATTGTTCAAACGTGGACCGGCTTGAATATAAAAGCGCTTGGCACCAAATTCAATGTAAAATCGTACGATAATGACAAGCAGATTACGGGAACACTATTGGAAGGTAAAATTGAGGTAAGCTACTTTTCTTTTTCAGAGATATTACAGCCAAACGAGCGTATCATTTTTAAGACCACAACCAATACTTTTGAAAAAACACGCGTACAAAGTAGCGAAGAAGCTATTTTTTGGCTAACAGACCAATTTGTATTTGATGGTGAAACACTGGAAGACATCACCAAAATTCTTCAACGCATGTATAATGTGAGTTTTGTATTTTCTTCACCCGAGCTAAAACAGATACAATATAGTGGAAAAATAAACAATAACAGCATGGAGAATGTATTGAGCCTGATAACTACAGTGTCTCCGCTTCGTTATACAATAAATGATTCAATAATTACATTTAGTGAAAAATAAATATTGATAACCATATAAAAGAATGAATATGAAGTTTAAACGAATTTGTATCATCGCATGCTCTTTCCTCCTACTCTATGGAGGGCAAATTTTTGCACAACTTAATATCTCCGCAAAAAACACAGAGATAAAAACAGTTCTCAAGCAAATTGAATCCAAAAGTGATTACACTTTTTTTTACAGTGATAATTTTTTGGATTTAAATAAAAAAGTAACTATTAATGCAAAAAATGAAACGATAGAGAATATATTGAATACACTATTTAAAGATACCCAAATAGTGTATAAAATCAACAACAAACAAGTTGCTTTATCAAGAAAAGACTTTGCACAATTGCCGGCTGAGGCATCGTCTGCTTCCCCAACACAAGAAAAACGACTTATATCGGGAGTAGTGATGGACGAAAGTGGAGAAACACTCCCCGGAGCCACCATTCTTGTTAAAGAAAACAATCGAGGTGGTATTACCGATGCCAATGGATATTTCAGCCTTATGATTTCGCCGGAAGAAAGAACACTTATCATCTCTTTTGTGGGAATGAAAACAGAAGAGGTAGTCATTGGTAATAGAACAATTTTTAATGTAACATTGCAATCCGAAGCCGATTTATTGGATGAAGTGATTGTTACCGGCTACCAAACTATATCGAAAGAGAGGGCTACAGGCTCATTTGCTGTGATTACGCCAAAGACATTGAGCGAAAAGCTGCAAACCAATGTCTTATCGCGTTTAGAGGGACAGGTTGCCGGCTTAGTGCAAAGCAAAAACGGAACCGTTATTCGCGGTATTTCTACGTTGAATGCCGATCGAAATCCGCTCATCGTGGTCGACGGAATGCCCTACGAAGGAAACGTGGAAAGTATCAATCCGGCAATCATCAGTAACGTAACAATCCTCAAAGATGCCGCCGCTGCCTCTATTTATGGAGCCAGAGCAGCCAACGGTGTTATTGTTATTAGTACTAAAATAGGTTCACAGGATGGAAAGACCCGCGTAAATTACGACGGAAGTATTCGATTTACTCCCAAGCCCGATTTCGATTATCTGAATTTGATGAGCACAAAAGAGCTGATTGATTTGCAAGTGTCTGATCGTGAGCATATATTCCCGACTTCGGATATGCGATACGCTGTAAATCCCGTCAATGATTTGCTTGTTAAGCATAAAGACAAATTAATCTCCGACGCACAATTAGCTTCCGAGTTAGACAAACTTCGCGCCCTCGATAATCGCCAACAGATCGACGATTTTTATTTGCGCACGGGCATTATGCATCAACACAACCTTGCTATATCGGGGGGAAACAGTAAACACAACTACATGGCCAGCATTAATTATATGGGCAATTATGATAATGCACGTTATTCAGGAGTTGAGCGATTGGGATTTACACTTAGAGATAATATGAAGTTTTTCGATTGGCTGAGCGCCGACTTGGGTGTTGCCGGAAACTTCACTACCTCGAAAGGTGATACCGGAATGGGAAATTTTCTCTCTTTCTACACCAATTCCCCTTCCTATTATATGTTGAAAGATGAGAAGGGAAATCCACTACCTATCTTGCGAAGTAAGTCTGACTACGAACTGGAACGTTTACGCTCCATTGGATTGAAAGACGAAAGCTACAGCCCAATCACCAACCGTGAGGAAGAAACGTATCGAAACAAAGATGATTACTACCGCGTACAGTTGGGATTAAACTTCAAGTTGATGGAAGGATTGAACATAGACGTACGCTATCAGAGTGAAAACTCCTCCTTCAAAAACCGAATGCTATTCGGAAAAGAATCGTACACCGTGCGTAGTATGGTAAATAACGCCGCACAATATAACGAAACCACTCAAGAACTCAAACTAAATGTGCCCGAAGGAGCGCAACTGAATGAAACCAGAGGCGACTCCCACTCCTACACTTTCCGTACGCAGCTAAACTTTATGAAAGAGATGGGCAAGCACTATATTACCGCTCTTGCCGGAGCCGAGCGTCGCGCTACAAAATCGGCCTCTACACAAATTTACTATATGGGATTTGAGGAGTATAGCTTGGCATATAGAAGCATCAATGCTGTAGATATGCTTCAAATAACTGGCACCCAATCGTTGAGCAACGCATTCCAATGGTACAACTCTGCAAGCAATCGGGTGGGATATGATGAAAATCGCTATGTTTCGTTCTATGCCAATGCTTCGTACACGTATGATTATCGTTACGATTTAACGGGAAGCATCCGCATCGATCAATCCAATCTGTTTGGTACCGATCCCAAATATCAATACCGTCCGCTTTGGTCGCTCGGAGCCAGTTGGCATTTGGCGCAAGAGGCATTTATGAAAGACATAGATTGGCTCAACAAATTAACCCTCAGAGCCACCTATGGTATCGGAGGAAATGTGCCCAGAGGAGCCGGATATTTCCTCACGTTCAACCCTGCAGCAGAAAGCGAATGGGTAGGCGATTTCGCCGCAACAATCAAGAATCCGGCCAATCCCTCATTACGTTGGGAAAAAACAGCGACAACTAACTTCGGGATAGATGTTGCTGTTCTTAAAAATCGATTAGGAGTCAGCATAGATCTATACAATAAATACACCAACGATTTGTTGGCGAAGAAAGATACTGATCCCACCTTAGGATGGGGAGGAGGAGATGGAACGGGTAACCTGATGACAAACTACGGCTCGATGTACAACCGAGGAGTGGAAATAACAATCAACGCTCAACCGGTAGCCGGACGTTCTTTTCAATGGTTTACGGATGCTACATTTAGTTACAATAAAAACAAACTACTCAATATAAAAGACACCAAAATCACGGCTTTCGACTATACCACCTCAGGTGCATCCGTTGAAGGCCGTCCGATGGGTGCTGTTTTCAGTTCTCAATTTGCCGGATTAGACGCTACGGGTAAACCTCTTTATTACGATAAAGAAGGAGAAAAAGGAGAGAACGTGACCTCTATCGAAGCTCTTCGCTATCACGGAACCAATACACCGGTATATACAGCATCATTAAATAATATGCTATCCTACAAAAACATAAACCTATCCTTTATGTTTGTTTATTATGGAGGACACGTGATGCGCGGAGTAGCCGCTCCCTATATGTCAAGCGCACCGACAGTCAATATTGGAAGAGAAATTTTGAACGTTTGGAGAAAACCCGGCGATGAAAAAATAGAGACAACGACCCCCGCTTTTACCGGCTCTCAAATCCTTACAGAAACGAGACAATGGTGGACTGCTGCCGACAGACACGTAATGAAAGCCGATTATATTAAGCTGCGCGACCTATCGTTGAGCTACAGTTTCGACAAACAATGGACTCGCCAGATAGGAATGGAATCATTGAAATTTATTCTTCAAGTTCAGAATCTGTGGACGTGGCAAGCCAATAAGCAGAAGCTCGATCCGGAAGCAACAGTTGCAGGTTCTCGTACATTACCTACACCAATCACGTGGACAGTAGGCGCATCTATTAACTTTTAAAAACAGACAACAATGAATACCAAACAATATTTATTCGCGATTGTAATTGTTTTTGCATCGCTATTGACATCGTGTGACGATTTCTTAAATATTAAACCACACGGAGAGTTGCTTCCCGAAACAGCCGCTGATTATGAAACACTCTTGAATCATTACGATATGCTGAGAGCATCGGAAACCTATCCGATCTATATGACCGACGATGCTTTCTTGCCCGATCAATCAATCGGATTCTGCGGATTCGATTATGCATATCCTCACGAACAAAATCTATATAGTTTCAGCTCAAACTTATTCGGCGATTCGGAAGACGATCTCTTGTGGGAAGAAGCGTATAGACGTATCTATAATTACAATGTAGTTATCCATCATATAAGCTCTGCAAGCAAAGCCACAGAAGAAATGAAGCAGTCTCTTCGGGCAGAAGCATTGTTGGGACGTGCTTATGAATACCTAATATTGGTAAATATATATGCCAAACATTATGATCCCAAAACAGCCACAGCCGATCCTGGAATACCGTTGATTCTAAAAGATGACATCACACTTGAAAATCTTACCAGAGCCTCTGTGCAAGATGTGTACAATTCTATTGAGTCTGATTTGAAAGAAGCAGTCGCACACTTGCCCGAAAGACCCAAACTCAATGCGTTCAGAGCGTCAAAACCGGCAGTATTAGGTTTGCTTGCCCGTATGTATCTATATAATGGAAATTATGCTGAAGCACTGAAATACGCTAACGAAGCGTTGGCAAAAAATAACTTTTTGTTGGATTACACGAAATATGAAGTGGTAAATCCCAATTTTGCTATGGGCCGAATCAATCTGCCGGAAAGAGAAAAGAACAAGGAGGCCATTTACTTACGTTCAGCTCCTAATCAAAATGGTATAAGTGGGTATGTATATGCCTCTGACGATCTCATAGGCATATACGATAAAGAAAATGACCAGCGTTTCGACTTTTCTATGACAAACGCGCCGTATGGATGGGCAGATCAACCCGCACCTTACAATAGTTACTACCTTTGGGTACTCTTTCAGTTTACCAATGTTGGTATCACTACACCTGAAATATACCTTACGGCCGCTGAATGCGAAGCACGTGTAGGGTCGAAAGACAAGGCGATAGAACTCATCAACAAGTTGCGCGAAAACCGCATCAAAGGCAATTCGGCATTGAGTGCTGCGACCAACGACGAAGCGTTGAAATTGGTATTGGAAGAACGTCGTCGCGAATTGGCAATGGTTGGTTGTACACGCTTTATCGACCTTAAGCGATTGAATCTCGACCCACGCTTTGCCAAAACCATTACTCGCACGGTGAACGGTGAAACCATCTCGTTACCACCAAACGATCCGAAATATGTTTTGCCCATACCGGCAAAGGTGTTGCGTTTCAATCCCGATATGAAACCGAATATTAGATAAAAGTAAATTTATTGAAATATCAGCCTGTAATTTTCTTTCTCAAGAGAACGATTACAGGCTGATAGTTAAACCAATTAGTGTGAAAGCTACCATTAATAATCAACAGTTCAGAACAAATTTCATTCGGATGAAATTTATCTATTCAACAATTATCTTAGCGCTATTCCTTTTTTCGTGTATCGGTCAGAATAATAAAGAAAAAACTGAAGTAAGAATTAGTGGATACATAGAAAGTGCCGAAAACAGAGAAGTAAACCTGACATTCGACGGCGCGGCATCAGCTATTGGTAGCAGTCGGGATATCTTGCTCAAAGTAAACAATGAAGGATATTTTGATACAACTTTTGTTCTCACCGAACCGGCATATTACAATCTCAGGCGCAATACGTTATATCTTTCTCCAGGCGACAACTTGGAAGTGAAAATTGCCGAAGACAACGCGCAATCTATCTTTTCGGGCAGAGGAGAAGCAGCAAACACGTATATGAAAGATCGACTTTTTCTGCAAGCCGGTTCTTTTTTGGAAGGAGGAGAAAATATCCGTAACAGCTTTGACGAAACAAAAAAAGTAATCGATAGTTTAGCTGCCGAACGATTATCACAACTAAACAATATCTCAGGTGCATCCGATATGTTTAAAAAGCTGGAAGAAGCTCGCATTAACGCTGACAGAATAAACAGTTACCTATATTATATCTCTTATGCCAACTATTTGCAAAGTGCGGGAAATACAGAAGTTGAAATTCCTGAACAGACAAATTTCTTTCAAGAGCTTGTTGCGGACGTAAAACCACTATTGAATAAAATTACCGATACCGATATGCTGGATGTAGCCGCGGTTAGGCATGTTTTATCGTTTCAATCCGACAGCACATTTAACGATTTATATTTCAAAGACGTTATTCTGCCTGAACGCACAAAGGAACTGTTGTTTATTGTAAATAATTATTCACTTTCAAACGAAAATGTCACATCCGAAGAAATTGAAAAAACATCTTTATTCGTTCCACAAATAAAAAATAAGGACTTTGCCACAGAACTAACGCGAAAGATTGAGCTGAAAAGCAAATTATTTTCCGGTAAGCCTGCCATAGATTTTGAAATGGAAGATAGTGAAGGCAATAAGAAAATGCTGAGTGATTTTAAAGGTCAAGTGCTATATCTCGATATTTGGGCAACATGGTGTGGTCCATGTTTAAAAGAATCACCCGCCTTTGAGAGCCTTGCAAAAAAATACAATGGAAGAAATATCGTTTTTTTGCCTATTTCCATCGATAGTGAAAAGCAACTCTGGACTGAATTTCTGAACGAACATCAAAAAGAACTACCTCAATATTTTTCAAAAGACAATGCGCTTATAGAAGGATGGAACATAACAGGTATTCCAAGATTCATATTAATCGATTCCGATTTTAAAATCGCTTATGCATCGGCAGTTCGTCCGTCGGAAAAAGAAATTGAAACACAAATCGATCAACTATTATAATAACCCCAATGCGTAGTGCGGTTCTACCGCACTACGCTATTCTTTTGACTTATTTTTCACACGTCACATAACTATAAATAAAATGAAAAAAGCACTGATCCTGTTTCTTGCAACAATTGCTTTTATTGCCTGCAACACCCAAACATCTCAATTTACACTGGAAGGCACCATCGAAAAAGGCAATATCAACCGCTTGTATCTCTTCGAAGTAATTAACGAGCAGTACTACTACATAAAGTTAATTGATTCAATTTCCGTAACAAATAACAAATTTTCATACGTTAACGACTCGTTGCAAACTCAACTCTATTTTCTTTCCATCCATGCTAATAACCAGTTGCCAAAAACTTTCGAAGATGGCACATATCTGTTTCTTCGCAAAACAAAAAACAGCATAAGCGTGTCTCACGAGCCCGGCACTCCCATTCAGGCATCAGTAAAAAATTCATCAATAGAAGATCAATTTACGGCATTCACTAAAGAATTTAACGAAGTGGGAAACCAAAAAGTGCTAGACTCTCTCGACCAATTATTTTTTGCCGCCAGAGACTGTAACGACACTATCGAAATGCAACGGATAAAAGAATACTCCGCTCCTTATTATGATGATGCCATGCAACGAACAGACGAATGGCTCAAAAAACAAATTGAAGATAACAAAGCAAAAGGATCCCTATTCGGACTATATCTTTACTACACCTATCATTTCCAGAACATTAATCTCACAACGTTAGATGAAATAAACGCTGCCCGTACATCTCTCAATAATTACGATGATGAAGCAAAGCAAAGCGCCTATTTCTCTAAAATAAAAAATCAACTCACGCAAATGGAGCAAAGTGCCATTGGACACGAAGCTCCCGAAATTACAGGATTGGATGCAAAAGACAACGAAATGAAATTGAGCGATTTCAGAGGGAAATACGTGATTGTTGATTTTTGGAGTTCGAGTTGCAGCTGGTGTCGGCTTGAAACACCGAATTTAGCAAAAACATACAACCAATTTAAAGATAAAAACTTTACTATATTGGGTGTTTCTTCCGATTTCAAAAAAGATGACTGGCTTAAAGCTATTGAAGAAGACGGCAGCCACTGGGATCATATTATGTTACGCAAAGAAGATATAAACAAAATAATGAATCATTACAGTATTATCGGTATTCCCGAAATTTTATTGATAGACCCACAAGGCGTTATTCTTGCGAAAGGATTACGAGGAGAATCAATCTATAACACTGTAGCAGAGCACATAAAATAACTTTTCATACTCTACTTTTACTTTAAAAAGCGACAAAACTTGATGAGTTTGTCGCTTTTTTCATTATCACTCAAGGTATAATTTAAACAAAAACACCCTTATTATTTCAAGATTGTTACGTTTTTGTTAAGTTTTTGATTTAAAGTATAAATTGCTCCCATTTTTTAGACTATTAAGGAAATCTTTCATTAATTTTGTGAACTATTTAAAAAAAATCATTGATATTTTGCTTCTAACAGTAGCCAAAATAAAATTTTCATGGATCCAATTTACCTAATTATTGTAATCATACTGCTGGGGTTAGCAGTACTTGATTTGTCTGTCGGTGTGGCCAACGATGCCGTAAATTTTCTTAACTCAAGTATTGGTTCAAAAGTAGCACCTTTGTGGGTAATTCTCACTGTTGCATCAGTGGGTGTAATGCTTGGAACAATGTTTTCGAGTGGTATGATGGAAATTGCCCGAAGCGGCGTTTTTCATCCCGAAATGTTTTCTTTTAAAAACATAATGGTGCTGTTTTTGGCCGTTATGCTTACAGATGTAATCCTTCTTGATGTCTTCAACTCACTGGGTTTACCCACTTCGACCACGGTTTCGCTGGTTTTCGAATTATTGGGAGCAGCAGTTGCCGTAGCGCTTTTCAGTATTTGGCAAGCACAGGGAGGCGATATCGCTCAATACATCAACAGCGGTAAAGCATTAGCCATTATTTCCGGAATTTTTGTTTCCATTGCTATCGCTTTTGTGGTGGGTAGTTTGATAATGTTTTTAACGAGAATAATTTTCTCATTTAAGTACAAAAAATCATTTATGTACTTAGGTGCCATATGGTGTGGGTTTGCACTTACGGCAATGACCTATTTTATCGTATTTAAAGGATTAAGAGGCAGCCCATTTGTGGTGACCGATTTTTTGAATCTTATTGAAGCCGATATGGCAAAATCGCTTTTGGTAACCTTTGCAGGATGGACAGCGATTATGGCTATACTACAATTCGTTTTCAGGGTAAATATTCTAAAAATCATAGTTTTGGTAGGCACAATGGCTCTCGCACTTGCATTTGCCAGCAACGATTTGGTGAACTTCATCGGAGTTCCACTTGCCGGATTAGACGCGTTTAAACATGCAGGCGATATATCTGCAGCAGGAGGTTCGATAGACACATTGTATATGGATTCACTAAACGGACCTGTGAAAGCAGATTTCAGAATGCTTCTTGCAGCAGGTGTAGTGATGGTTTTGGCATTGTGGTTCTCCAAAAAGGCAAAAACTGTTACCGAAACAGAAGTTAACTTGGCACGTCAGGGAACGGGATTAGAACGATTCTCTTCCACCCCACTATCGCGTTCGCTGGTTCGCTGGGGAGTTGATTCAAACAAAGCCGTGAATAGATTGGTACCAAACTCAATGCGGAATAAAATCAACAGCCGATTTGTTATTTCCGATAACACCATGGCAGATAGTGGTATGTCTTTCGATTTAATTCGCGCATCGGTAAATCTTACTATTGCAGCTATGCTAATTGCACTGGGAACATCTTTAAAACTTCCATTATCAACAACTTATGTTACATTTATGGTAGCAATGGGTACATCGTTAGCCGACCGTGCTTGGGGACGTGAAAGCGCCGTATATCGAATAACCGGAGTTTTGACCGTTATTGGTGGATGGTTTATCACAGCTATTGTAGCATTTACAGTTGCCGGTTTAGTGGCTGCTATACTTGCATGGGGCGGAAAAGTTGCTGTTTTTGTGATGTTTGCTTTAGTTATGTTCCTTCTCTATAAATCTTCCAAATTCCACAAAAAACGCAAATCTGCCCAAGCTGCTCAAGCTGTTCTCTTGGAAGATGAGTCGGGAATTGTGAATACTTCAACTACAGAAGTGCGTGACTCTATGAAATCGATGCTTGATATTTATCACAAAAATATCAAAGGTATCAAGGAGGAAAATCGAAATTCACTACGAAAAATTATGTTGAGAGCTGATGAACTATATCAAAAATATAAAGATAAACGCACCTACGAAGTAGTTCCTACCATTCAGTCTATTACGCTGAAAGAGCTGGATATTGAGCAGGAATATGTTCAGATTGTGGATTACACGTATGAGATTTCCAAAGCCTTAAGGGTGATTACTTCCGACAGTTCGCTTTATATCGAAAACAATCATAAAGGGTTTAACGATGATCAGGAAAAAGATTTGGAAGACTTGAGCAAAAAAGTAGCCAACATGTATAAAATCTTCATCGATATGATGGAGAAAAAAGATTATTCTAACTTTGATAGCATAACCGACATCAGAGACGAAATAATTGATCAATGTGCAAAACTTACTAAAAAGCAGATTCGAAGAGTAAAAGAAAAAGAATGCAGCACAAGAAATAGTATTTTGTTTATGAACATCCTCAATGAGACAAAAACAATTGTACTTCAGTCGGTTAATCTGATGAAGTCGCAACGAAATATGACATTGACTATGGAAAAATTTTCTAACGAAGAAATAAAATAAGAATTAAATATCCCTCTGCCTCATCGCTTCAAACGTGAGTACGGCGGTTGAAACCGATACATTAAGCGAATCAATTTTTCCCCGCATGGGAATTTTGATTCGCTTTTTATATTTTTAAACACTATTGTCCGATAAAAATATATATTTCACTACGCTGTAGCTCTTGCTTCTCGATATTGACTCTGGCTACAAAGATTCGGGCCACTCTGTGGCTATTTATAGCGGCAGAGCCGCGTAATATTTGTAGCCGCGTAATATCCCGCGAAAGCAAGCCCCGTAGGCGTGAAATATAATAGCTAGACTGATTATCAATATGATTTAGCAATATGACCTTTTTTTATCGGACAACAATGATTTTTAAAGAAAATGTTTTCAGCAGAATAATTCTCATTTTTTTTTAGCATCTTTGGGAAAGATTATAATTATTTTAATTTTTTACGAAAATCACAACTGATTTTTACAGAAAAATCTCAAATGGGCAAGGATTATTTCGAACATATTTATACAGAATATTATAATATCTTAAAGCTTTTTTCATTGCGCATAGTTGGCAATCCATCTGCAGCAGAAGATATTGTACAAGATGTATTTGCTGAAATTTGGACAAAAAGAAAAGAAATAGACATTACCAAAGCAATAAAACCATACTTATATAAACTAACCTACAATCGCAGCCT
>JAUNUM010000067.1 GCA_030538215.1 Bacteroidia bacterium | reverse complement strand
CGACTTATAGTCGAAATCCAACCTATGGATTTTCAATCCATAGTGGTTGAGTTTTAAGTTTTAAATGGAAGAAATCCTGAGTACTTCGAGTAATTCGGGGCTGATTTCACGATCTTTTTTTATGGCTCGTTTAAACGGAACATAAACGATTTCATTTTCACGAATACCGATCATCACGTTTCGTTGATTTTCCAACAATGCCTGAATGGCTGCAACGCCCATTCTACTCGCCAAGATGCGATCTTGTGCCGTAGGCGAACCGCCTCGTTGTAGGTGTCCCAGAATGGAAACCCGTACATCGTATTGAGGATATTGTTTTTTTACTCTTTCGGCCAAATTCATGGCTCCACCGGTGATTTCACTTTCGGCAACAAGTACCATACTGCTGCTTTTCGATTTACGATATCCTTGCTCGATGAGTTCTCCCAATTGGTCTTTTTCTATGCTTATTTCGGGAATTATTGCTGCCTCCGCACCCGATGCGATAGCGCTGTTAAGAGCCAAATAGCCACAATTTCGCCCCATTACTTCTACAAAGAAAAGTCGTTCGTGCGAGGTGGCTGTGTCGCGAATTTTGTCCATCGATTCCATAATAGTATTCAAAGCAGTATCGTAACCAATGGTTATGTCGGTTCCGGTAAGGTCGTTATCAATGGTTCCCGGCAGTCCAACAATTGGAATATTATATTCGTTGGCAAATATTCCTGCACCGGTTAGTGAGCCATCACCACCAATTACCACGAGTGCATCTATTCCGTGTTGCTGCATATTTTCGTAAGCGGCTTTTCTTCCGGATTCGGTCATAAATTCGTCGCAACGGGCAGTTTTAAGTATGGTTCCGCCTTGTTGAATAATATTGCTTACGCTATTTGTCTTAAACTCTACTATTTCATTGCTAATAAGTCCACGATATCCTCTGTAAATCCCAAAAACACATATATTGTTGAAGATTGCAGCACGCGTTACGGCGCGAATGGCTGCATTCATGCCCGGAGCATCACCGCCGGAAGTTAGTACGCCGATGCATTTTATATTTGAATCCATTTCAAAAATTAGTTCTGTTTTAAAAAGTGATTAACCTAAATACAACTAAGTTACAAAGGTAATTTTTTTTTAGCAGGCATACAAAAAAAGCTGCTTTAAAAAGCAGCTTTTTCAACTTCCATTTCGGGTGTGAGTTTCGATATTTTTTTTGCCAGATCCTCCATTTGCCACATAGGTGTTGAGGTAGCTCCACAAATGCCGACACTAATATTCTCTGTAATCCATTCAGGGTTTAACTGATCGGGATGATGGATTAGATAAGAGTTTGGATTATGTTTCTTACATTCGGCAAAAAGAACTTTTCCGTTGGAACTTTTTTCTCCGGCAATGAAGATAATTAAATCGTGTTTCTTTGCAAATTCGTGCATATTGGGTACCCGATTGGATACTTGACGACAGATAGTGTCGTAGAATTCAAATGTGGCACCGTTTTTCATGCGCGATTTTATTAATTCTCCAATTTCTTGAAATCCATCTAATGGTTTAGTGGTTTGTGAGAATAGGCTTATATCGCGCGAAAAATCGAGCATTTCAATGTCTTCTTTTTTTTCAATAACAATGGCTGATGAATCGGTTTGTCCCATAAGTCCATTCACTTCGGCATGACCTTTTTTGCCGAAAATAACAATTTGTCCATCTTCGTTAGGGCGTGTAATGAATTTCTTTTTAATTCGTTTCTGCAAACCAAGAACTACGGGGCACGATGCATCGATTAATTCGATATTATTTTCTTTCGCTATCTGATAAGTACTTGGCGGCTCACCGTGAGCACGAAGCAGTACACGAGCATTTTTTAGTTGTTTAAATTCTTCGTGATTGATGGTTATCAATCCCATTTTGGCAAGACGTTCTACTTCTATGTTGTTGTGAACGATATCGCCCAAACAGTAAAGCGTTCCGCCTTTTTGCAGTTCTTCTTCAGCTTTGCTGATAGCTTTGGCTACACCAAAACAACAACCGGACTGCTTGTCGATTTCAATTTTACTCATTTTTCTTTGTGATTTTATTAAACATATCAATTGCCCATTGCAATTGTTCATCTATAGTTATACGCGAATTGTCCAACTCAATAGCATCTTCTGCTTTTCGTAGCGGACTTTCGGCACGGGTAGTATCTCTTTCATCGCGTTCGCGGACATTGGCAAGCGTATCTTCGTATGATACGGCAATGCCTTTGGCTTGAAGCTCATCGAAACGACGTTGTGCACGTACTTGGGGTGATGCAGTAAGAAAAATTTTAAGTTCGGCATCGGGAAAAACTACCGTTCCGATATCGCGACCGTCCATTACTACGCCTTTTCTTTTTCCCATTGCTTGTTGTTGACGCACTAATTCTCTGCGAACAAATCCTAATGTGCTCACGCGACTTGCCATGTTACCTATTTCCAGCGAACGGATCTCTTTTTCCACATTTTCACCGTTCAGGTAAGTCACCTGTTGACCTTGGGCGTTAGCTTTGAAAGAAATTTCTATTTCCGAAACATGTTGCTGTAACTCGGCTTCGTTTATATCCGTATCGGTCATCCATCCGTTGCGATAAGCAAACAAAGCAATTGCTCGGTACATAGCTCCGCTATCAATATATGTGTAACCCAACTCTTTTGCCAATCCTTTGGCTATAGTGCTTTTGCCGCACGACGAGAAGCCATCTACAGCGATATTTATCTTTTCCATTTTTGTAATACTAACTTTGTAAACAACTACAAAGATAGAATGTTTTTTAGTTAGTTGATTTTAACAGGTAAGCTTATCCAGACAATCCGATTGCTTTTTCTCATATTTGGGAATTTTGAATAACAGCTGCCTGGCATTTCGACATATTTTAAACTACTATAACGGTTTTGAGCTTGGGATTCGTGCTTCTATAACCTTATCATACTATAATCTCATTGAGCTATTAAATGATTTCTCTTTGTGTTATACATAAGCAAATATCCTCTCTTGTTGGCCTCATTTAAAAAGGAATGATTGATTAATGTTTCCACAAAAAGTTGCTTTTCTAAAAAAGGATTTAATAGTTTTTCTACTCGGCTTTCAGCAACTCCGATTCTCAATGCAAATTCTGTGAAATCGAGCTTGGAAGGATGTCCGCTTTTTTTGTAGTACTGACTTCTATAATCGTCTGCAAACAGTCCTTTATCCAATGCAAAATCTGTATCGTCCACATGTAGCCTTGTATTTACTAAATCATAAGCAGGACTTAGCAGATAATCTCCACTGGGAGATTCCAGCAAAGAGAAGTTCTTTAAATGAGCATCTCCGTTTGAAAACAAAAAATTGAAAATAACTAAAGAAAAATACTTTTCTATTTCTATCCGCCATGCCGGAACATACTTTTGTATCAACCGTCCTGCCTCTTCATAGCTGTATTGATATTTGAAGTTTGCACCTGCATTGTCTTTTGTTTTTCCGGCAAGCGTTGCGAAATCTTCTTTGCCCCAATTATTTCCGTTTTCTTTCACGTCAAATCGTTTGGTGATATAGGCAGATGAACCATGCTTAAAGAAAATCAGAGCATTTTCTGCCGTATTCAATCCATACACCTGTTTGGCTATTTGCATAGTGAGGTGTTCGTTGGCAGGCACCTGATCAACTTTTTTCAAATCTCTTGGTATCGGCTTAAGGATATATGTTCCGTGTTCTCCTTCCTTTGTTAATCGCAACACATTTTTCTCCAAAAGAAAGCTCAATTTTTCCTGCACACCCGATATGGATATGCGCTTGCGATTTTCCATGAATTGTTCTGCAACTTCTTCGCTTTGTTGGGGCTGTTCATAAGGCAAAACATGGCTTACCTTTTTACCGCTAAACAAATTCCGCAAACAGCTTGGGCTGTAAGTAGAAAAGCCTTCGGCTAACGTTCCCGGACAATATTTTAATTCATCTAACTTCATCTTATTGGTTTCACCGTTATTGCACCAATTGTATCATATTGTGCTGTTGCTGCCAGCAAACCGAAATTATCATCTTCGTCTATTCTCAATAGTGTACTTTGTAATTTTCTGTTCACTCCTTCACTTAGCATATTGAAGAAGAAGGGGAATAAAAAACTGTTTCTATATTCCTGCTGTGTTTTTGGCAATGTTAAACTTACTGATGGCATATTGGAGTCATTAAAATAATTGTCATCATATCTGAAAACATAATGCTTACGATTTTCTTCTGTCAGCGTTCCCGCCAAAATTCCATTGCGATATATTTCCACTGCTCTCATTTACTCAATGTTTCTCCCGAAATTATCGGGACAGGCTTTTCACTTCAAGGGTTAGTTCCATTCCCAACACTTCAGCCAATTTGTTCAGCACATCTAAAGAAGGATTGCCTTGTCCCCGTTCTATTTTATACAGCGTATTGGTGCTGACATTTGCCAGTTCAGCCAAGTGAGGTTGAGTTATACTTAACTCCTTTCGTCTGTTTTTTATGGTTTCACCAAGAGTCTTAATTGACATTATAATGTGATTTTGGGGTCAAAGATAGGATTTATTTTTAAAATTGCAAGCAAAATCACATTGTATTATGATTTGTGGGTCTGTGTATTACTGAAATGCAATATGATACCGAGCAATCCACCGATTGCCGCTCGAACTTGTTCGCTCGTTACGACGAGAAATCGGCGGGAGCGGGGATTACGGTTCCGTTCAACATCGGTTGCGCATATAACGAAGCCTTAGGTGTTATCTGCAGACTTAATTTATCTTGTCCTATTTTTTATTGATTCAAGTTTGGTTTCTGCTATTGATGCTAAATGTGGTGCACTATAAATATATTCTAGAACAGCATAAGTTAGTGCTTTTACGATTGGAATTTCATTTTCACTTAATTCTCCAATTCCAGCATGAGCTCCAATATTTCCAAAATCCTTTAAACCTTTTGCAACCTTTACGAGTTTTTCTGGAATTTCATTTTTACCAGCCAAATCGTTTAACATTGACGCAAGAGTATTTCCTTCAGCATTTCTATCTATACAAACTTGTTCCAATAATCTTCTTAATAAAATTGTGTAAGCATTAACATCAATGCTTTTAATTTTTTCTGCCGCTTTTAAAGTTTTAGCAATACTTTCAGGAAGTCCTAAAGGAAAATTGCTTTCTTTTGGATAAATGTTTGAATACTCAATTTCATCATCACTTTCAATACTATCATTCCAGTAATATGAAACAATATTTACTTTTTTACAAGCTGGACATTTTAGACCACTATATACAGTTCCAAATTCATCATAATATCCATGTTTATGATCTTCTACAATTTTAAAATCATTTATGTCTCCTAAAATTTCCATTTTAGAAATGTTATGACAATGATTACAAGTTGTGGTTTTTGATAAATTTTTTGACATAATGTTGGTTTAAGTTTGCCGCTAACGTCTTATTTACGCAATAAAAAATACAACATTCGTAAATCAAATTTATCGATTTTACTATATGCTTTATGTGTTTTTCTGTATGTGAGCGAATTATGTGTTTTTTGTCGGCAATTATGCTTACGCATTTACGAATGTTATATTAATTTAACTGAGGGTGTCGCATTAAGTGACACCCTCAGTATTTCTGCTATTAATTACCTAATCCTCCAAGAAATTCGGATACATATAATCCGTTGCCGGAACGAAGGTTTCTTTAATAGTTTGCGGAGAAACCCAGCGCAAGAGATTAAAAATTGATCCTGCTTTATCGTTTGTGCCCGAACCACGACCGCCACCAAACGGCTGTTGATCAACAACTGCACCGGTAGGTTTATCGTTGATGTAGAAATTACCTGCGGTATGAGTGAGGCGGGTAGTCATTTTCTCGATATTGGCTCTGTCGGCAGAGAAAATGGCTCCCGTGAGCGCGTAATCGGTGGTTGTGTCGAGAATATCGAGTGTTTCATCCAATTTCTTCGGATCGTAAATGTAAACGGTAAGAACGGGACCGAAAAGTTCTTCTTTCATTGTAATGTAATCAGACTTTTTGGCAAGAATAACCGTTGGTTCAATAAAATATCCTTTCGATTTATTGTAGCTGCCACCTATAACAACTTCAGCATCGGATGATTTCTTGGCATCGTCAATCGCTTTTGATAATTTGTTGAATGAATCTTCATCGATAACGGCATTTACGAAGTTGGTAAAATCTTCGGGAACACCCATTTTTATCGATTTCAAATCATTTTCCATGTATTTCTTCACATCATCCCATAAATTTTTCGGGATGTATGCGCGTGAAGCGGCAGAACATTTTTGTCCCTGATATTCAAACGCTCCGCGTGTAAGTGCGGTAGCCACTTGTTTAGCATCGGCGGTTGCATCGGCAAAAACGTAGTCTTTTCCACCGGTTTCGCCCACAATGCGCGGATACGATTTGTATTTTTCCATATTTCCGGCAATGGTTTTCCACATTCCGTTGAACACGCCCGTTGAGCCGGTAAAATGCAGTCCTGCAAATTCACGATGATTAAAAATCACATCGGCAGCATCTTTTCCGCCTACGTAAACCAAGTTGATAACACCGTCGGGCAATCCGGCTTCTTTTAACACTTTCATAATTAGGTGTGCCGAGTAAACTGCCGTTTTTGATGGTTTCCAAACCACGGTATTTCCCATCAACGCGGGTGCTCCACCCAAATTGGCTGCAATGGAAGTGAAATTAAACGGCGTAAGCGCGAAAACAAATCCTTCCAACGGACGCCAAACCGTACGATTCCAAATACCGGGTGCAGAATTGGGCTGCATGGCGTATAAATCGTACATGTTTTTCACGTTGTAACGATAGAAATCGATTAGTTCGCAAACGGCATCAATTTCGGACTGGAAAGCGTTTTTCGATTGTCCAATCATTGTTACGGCATTAAAATCGTATCGATATGGACCGGCAATCAGTTCGGCGGCTTTTAGGAAAATGGCTGCACGGCTTTCCCAGTGCATGGCTTCCCAAGCCGGTTTGGCTTTAAGAGCGGCATCAATAGCCATTTGCACGTGTGTTTTGTCGCCCTGATGATAGTGTCCAAGCAAATGTTGGTGATCGTGTGGCGGGCGAATATCAAACAGGTTGTTTGTGCGCACTTCTTTTCCATCGATAATCATCGGGATATCCAATCCACCTTTGCTTAGTTCTGCAAGTTTCAACTTTAAGGCTTGTCTTTCAGGCGATCCCGGGGCATAGCTCTTCACGGGTTCGTTTTTTACTTCGGGTAATTTGTAAACTCCTTTTGGCATAAAATGTAATGTTTATTGTGTGGTTTAATAATTAACTGTTGGTTATTGGCAACAGCTGGTTTTTACTGTTACAAATTTACAAAAAAAACACGGAAAAGAGTAATTTGTCATCAAATTAACGATAAAATTCATTTTTAATACTTTTTAGTACTGTGTTTTTTGCTTCTTTAGCCGTTTTTTGAGGTGAAATTTAGATTTTTAGGATACTTTCGGGATAACTGTTATATTTTTTCATTTTTAAATAGTTTTGAGAAAAAATATATTTACTTTTGTACCTGTAATCTAAATACTTTATAAAAAAACTTATGTTACAGACACGCAATGTTATCGATTTCAACAACTCAGAAATCGCTTTCCGTAATAAATCGAATGCCGAATTACGACAGGCTCATTTGTTATTTAGAGTAATGAATAATGCCGGATTAGTGAAGACCGGTAAACATTTAGTGAATCTTGCTTTTGCTATTCATTTTCCTATCAAAGGAATTCTCCGCAGCACTATTTACAAACATTTTGTAGGCGGAATGTCTATTAAAGATTGTACTAAAACAATTGAAAAGTTGGCTGCAAGAAATGTAGGGACAATTCTTGACTTTGCTGTTGAAGGCGAGGAGCGAGATGAGCTTTTTGATGCTACTTGTGCCGAAGTAATCCGAACGATAGAGGTGGCGCACAACAATAAAAATGTGCCGTTTAGTGCATTTAAAATAACCGGTATCGGAAGGTTTGATTTGCTTGCTAAAGTAAGCGAAAATGCACAGCTTACCGAAGAAGAGTCGGCAGAATACAAACGAGTTTATGATCGTGTGGAAGCTATTTTTAAACGCGGATATGAATTGGATATTCCGGTGCTTATTGATGCGGAGCATACGTGGATTCAGCCTGTTTTGGATGATCTGGTAATGGAAATGATGGCAAAATACAACAAAGAAAAAGCCATTGTGCAAAATACGTATCAAATGTATCGTCACGATGCCATCGAACGCTTAAAACACCACCACAAAGAAGCGCTTGCCGGCGGATTTAAATTTGGGCTGAAAATTGTACGCGGAGCGTATATGGAAATCGAGCGTGCGCGTGCTGCCGAAATGGGGTATCCATCGCCCATCCAGCCCGATAAACCGGCTACGGATCATGATTTTGATGAAATTATTCGTTACTTTGTAGATAATGTCGATACCATCAACTTTATGGTGGCTACGCACAACGAACAAAGTTCGGAGTTGCTCGCCATGTTGATAAAAGAACGCAACTTACCCGAAAATCATCCCCACATATATTTTTCGCAGCTTTACGGCATGAGCGACCATATCACCTTTAATTTGGCCGAAAAAGGATACAATGTAGTAAAATACGTGCCGTACGGCGAAGTGAAAACCATGATGCCGTATCTTTTCCGCCGTGCCGAAGAAAATACATCGGTAAAGGGACAGTCGAGCCGTGAGTTGAAACTGATAGAAAAGGAAATTAGAAGAAGAAAAGAGAAATGAAGTCGCGACTTGGTGACAAGGAGATTGGGAGACAAGGGGAAACAAAAAACAGCGATAAATTCGCTGTTTTTTGTTTGTATTTACGTCTGCCGGATTTTAAAATCCAGGAGATTGTTGAGTTTTATTCGTAATGTCCTTTGAGTGAATAAACGTACAATTTTTCGTCTTGAATAAGGTAAACGTAGCGATGCTCTTTGGTAATTCTTCGGGACCATTTTGGAGCAAGGTCGTATTTAAGAGCTTCGGGTTTGCCAATTCCTTTATATGGATTTTCTATAATTGCTCTCGTCAATTCCGATATTTTTTTTAGAATAGCTTTGTTTCCGGTTTTAACCCAATAATTAAGATCTTTATCAGCTTGTGGAAGGTATATTATTTCCATAAACTGTCAAGTTCTTCGAGTGTTACTGTTCTTCCTTTTCCGTTTTTTAAGTCTTCATCTCCCTGCCGTATTTTTTTTACAAATTCAGGATTATAAGAACTTTGTTCCTTGGTCAGTTCAAACTTTATCTTCAAGGCTTTCATAAAAGCCTTTATGGCTTCAATTTGCGAAGCATCTTTTGTATGTGCCTTTATATTAATTGTTTCCATTTTTATGCCTTTTAGTTTTAACAAAGATAATAGCCTTATTGTTTATCCTGAACTTAAATAAGAGTTAGTTTATACTTGTCGGATTTTAATCCGGTAATTATTGGTACTTCGGATTATAAATCCTCGTAACCTATTTTTTAAAGCTGTAAACTCAATACTGTGAACTGCAAACTGTTTTAAAGTTCCAGTAACTCTTTTTCTCCGTCGCTTTTCCCGAAAAGCATATCGGTTGGGTTTTCGAGAAGTTGTTTTACACGCACCAAAAAACCTACCGATTCGCGGCCGTCAATCACACGATGATCATACGACAATGCCACGTACATCATTGGGCGAACGACAATTTCTCCATCGATAACTACGGCACGATCTAAAATGTTGTGCATTCCCAAAATAGCGGATTGTGGCGGATTAATAATCGGTGTGGACATCATCGATCCGAAAACACCACCGTTGGTTACCGTAAATGTACCACCTGTCATCTCGGGAATGGACAATTTACCCTTGCGGGCTTTATCGGCAACTTCCATTATTGTTTTTTCAATTTCGGCTAATCCCATGCTTTCCACGTTTCTAATAACAGGAACCATTAATCCCTTGGGTGTGCTCACAGCTACCGAAATATCGGCATAGTTGTAAGTGGTCATGTTCTCGCCTTCCATCATGGAGTTCACGCTCGGAAATTCCTGCAACGCAATGGCACAGGCTTTTAGGAAAAACGACATCATGCCCAGTTTAATTCCGTGTTTTTCGACAAATTTATCCTGATGTTTCTTTCGCAAATCCATAATTGGCTTCATGTTCACCTCGTTGAACGTGGTAAGCATGGCTGTTTCGTTTTTTACGGAAACCAATCGTTCGCTCAATTTTCTACGAAGCGAACTCATTCTATCTGTTTTGGAATCACGATTTGCCGGTTTTCTCAATCCGCTTACGGCGTTTGCACTGCTACCTGCCAACGCTGCCTCTACATCGGAGCGTTTCAGGCGGCGCAAACCGTTTATTACATCTTCCAGCGATAGATCATTTTCTTCCATTATCTGTTTTGCCAACGGAGTAATTTTCACGTTGTCAAATTCTGTCGGTGTAGGCTTAATTTCCGCTTTTGAAATCTCTGTTTTAACTTCTTTTATTTCCGGTGCTTTCTTTTCTTCTGCGATCGGAGTTGCTGCCTGTTTTTCTCCTTTGGATTCGGTTGATACTTCGGGCTGCACCGATGTGTCGATAGTGCAGGCCACAGCGCCTACTTCCAAACTGTCGCCTTCTTTAGCTTTCAGCGATACTTTTCCGGCTTCATCGGCAACTAAAGTCAATGTAGCTTTTTCCGATTCCAATTCGGCTATTTCTGTGTCTTTCTTAACTATTGCTCCGTCTGCAACAAGCCATTTGTAAAGCTCGACGTGCGTTATCGATTCTCCGGGGCTGGGTACTTTTATTTCTATTATTGACATAATTATTTGATTTACGATCCGTCAGTGGACGGACAAGTTTTACGATATAGCGTAGCGATCTGATGTCTGTGTTCTATTCTATTGCTTCTTTTATAATTTCTGCCTGATTTATCTTATGCAATGCCGTTAATCCTTCGGCAGTTACGCCGCTTGCTTGGCGAGCGATAATACGCAGTTTGCAATCACCGATTTGGTGTTTTACAAACAATCCTGCACCCATATTCAATGGTTCTTCCTGCACCCAAACGAGTTCTACATCTTGGTTATATCCTTTTAGAAGTTCGCGAAGTTGTTTCTCGGGGAAAGGATAGAGTTGTTCGATACGAACGATAGAAATATGCTCTGCATTTGCTTCTTTTCGTGCTGTTGCAAGCTCATAATAAATTTTGCCTGAGCACAGTAACAGCTTAGTTACTTTCGACAAAGATTTTGCTTCGCTATCGGCAATTATTTCCTTGAAGTGCCCTTCGGTAAAATCGGCAATGGTGGAAGTACAATTGGGATGACGCAACAAGCTTTTTGGTGTAAACGATATCAACGGAACGCGGATATCACGGTGCAGTTGACGACGAATAGAATGGAAATGGTTTGCCGGAGTTGTCGGGTTAACCACTTGCAAATTGTAATTGGCACATAAATTCAGAAAACGTTCTATTCTTCCGCTTGAGTGCTCAGCGCCTTGCCCTTCGTAACCATGCGGTAAAAACATTGTCAAGCCTGATTTAATACCCCATTTTTCTTGTGCCGATGAGATATATTGATCAACAATTACCTGTCCTACGTTGAAAAAATCTCCAAATTGAGCTTCCCAGATAGTTAAGCCGAAAGGATTAGCTAATGAATAACCGTATTCGAAACCCAGAATACCGTATTCGTTCAACGGTGAATTATAAACACGCACCATGGCATGCTCGCCACCTAAGTTTTTTAGTGGAAAATACTTTTCTTCGTTATCGTCTTCGGTAACAATTTCGGCATGACGATGCGAAAATGTCCCTCGTTCCGAATCCTGTCCGCTCAAACGAACCGGATACATCTCTTTTGCCAGCGATACATAAGCCATCAGTTCGCCCATTGCCCAATCGTAAGAATCATCTGTAATCATGGCAGCTCTTTGGGCAAACAAGCGGACAGTTTTATTGTAAAAATCTCTGTTTTTGGGTAGTGATGTTATACTCTGTGCCAGTTCTAAAAACATCTCTTTCGATATTTTTGTATCGACAACAGTTTCAAAATCTTCTGCCTTGGGAAGTCTGATATTTTTATATTTTTCTTCCAAAAAAGGCTGAATAGTTAGTTGTGTGCTTTCGTTGGCCGTATCGTATGCCTGATCCAGTATTTTGTGAAAATCTGCTACTCGGATTTCGTATTCCTGTTGAGTGAGTACTCCCTCATTAATCAATTTTTCGGCATAAATTTCACGTGGATTTTTATGCTTGGCAATAATGTCGTAGAGTTTTGGCTGCGTGAAACGTGGCTCATCACCCTCGTTGTGACCGTATTTTCGATACGACAGCAAATCGATAAACACATCGATATTGAATTTCTGGCGGAACTCTAACGCCAGCTTTGCAACAAAAACCATGGCTTCCACGTCGTCTCCGTTTACGTGAAAAACAGGCGATTGTGTTACTTTGGCAACATCGGTACAATAGGTGCTGGAGCGGGCTTGCAAATAGTTAGTCGTAAATCCTACCTGATTATTAATCACGATATGGATGGTTCCGCCCGTTTTGTAACCGTCTAATTTTGAAAATTGGATAGTTTCGTACACAACGCCTTGTCCGGCAATGGCTGCATCGCCGTGCACCAGAATGGGCAACACCTGATTGTATTGGAAATTGTGGTCGTTTTCTAATTTGGCTCTCGAAATTCCTTCAACTACCGGAGCAACAGTTTCCAAATGTGATGGATTGGGTGCCAGGCTGACAGAAATTTTACGTCCATTGTAATCGATGGTATTGTTGTATCCCAAGTGATATTTTACATCGCCGTATTTAATGTCTTCATTATAGTTTTCAGCAGTAAATCCACGAAATACTTCCGAATAAGGCTTTTTCATGATGTTTGTCAGCACATTCAGTCTTCCACGATGCGCCATTCCAATCACAATATCATTTACATCATACGCTCCACCATGAGAAACAATGGCATCTAATGCCGGCATAATGGCTTCTGAACCTTCTAGTGAAAATCGTTTTTGTCCTACGTATTTTCTGTGCATATAGTCTTCAAAACCAGATGCTTCAATCAGTTTGTCGAGAACGTATAGTTTCTCTTCTTTTGAAAGAGTTTCCTGATTTCTGCTGCTTTCCATTTTCTGCTGTAACCATTGCACAATTTCCGGTTTGGTCATATAACGATACTCTACGCCGATGGATTTGCAGTATGTTTCACTTAAATGTTCAACAATTTTCCTCAACGTAGCTCTGCCGATACCAATTTCTTTACCGGCTTCAAATTCTGTATCTAAATCGTTTTCGGATAGGTTAAAGTTTTCCAGATCAAGCGTTGGTGAATATTTGCGTCGCGTGCGTACCGGATTGGTTTTGGTGAACAAGTGGCCTCTACGCCGATAGCCGGTAATTAGGTTCATTACAGCAATTTCCTTTGTTGAAACTCCTGCGTTGCTTTGGCTTCCCTGTGGTTTAGCAGGAAAGTGTTTAGTGGCTAAATCAAAGCCCTGAAAGAAAAAGCGGAAGCTTTCATCTACATTTTCCGGATTTTCCTTGTACTGATTATACAATTCTTCTATGGCTCCTATGTCCATAAAACTTATCTCTTTGCGGGTATCCATTGGTTTATTATTGTGGTTAGGTTATTCAAACCGTAAAGATGATGAATTTGTTCACGTTTTGCAACTATTTTGCTTAGAAAAGTGATATTTACAAATAGAGACGGTGTGCACACCGTCTCTACATCTGACATCCGTTATCTGACATCTATCATTTTATTTCATTTCCCAAATATTGGAAGAGCTCATCAGAAAATCGGTGAATGACTTCTTTCCGGCTTTTTTCTGTACTTGAATTAGCTGATTTTCGTAATCTGCATCGTAAGAAGGAGAATCTACCGAGCGGATAACACCCAATGCAACCGGAAGATCATTATCGTGACCCATTAAGCTGAGCTTGATATGCAATGAATTATCTGTTGTAGAGGCATCGTGAACCAGAATATCGTCCATGGTGTATCCGTTTTCGCCTATAGTTACGGCTTTTAAATTCCATCCATCCAAAACCAATCCCCGATTATTTTCGAGTCCAAAAATCATTTTTTCGCCATGTTTGAGCATAATTGTTTTTTCGGCTTTCCATGCGCGATCAGAAATTTTGTTATGGATGCCGTCGTTGAAAATAATACAGTTCTGTAATACTTCCAATACCGATGTTCCCCGATGTTTGGCAGCTTCTACCATTATTTCTGTGGTGTTTTTCATATCCACATCAATAGTTCTGGCAAAGAAAGTGCCTCGGGCACCAAAACAGAGTTCCGACGGGCGAAAAGGATCTTCCACTGTTCCGTAGGGTGATGATTTAGAGATGAATCCGCGATCGGAAGTGGGAGAGTATTGTCCTTTGGTGAGCCCGTAAATTTTATTGTTGAACAGAATAATATTCAGATCAATATTTCTGCGGATAGTGTGGATAAAATGGTTTCCGCCAATTGCCAGTGAATCGCCGTCACCGGTCGCTACCCAAACGTTTAGTTTGGGATTAGATACTTTTACTCCGGTAGCAATAGCTAACGCTCGACCGTGAATTCCATGAAATCCGTAAGTATTCATGTAATACGGCAAACGTGACGAGCAACCAATTCCCGAAATTACTGCTGTTTCGTGTGGATGGATATTCAGTTCTGCCATGGCTTTATGTACACAGCTTAAAATAGCATAGTCTCCGCAACCCGGGCACCAACGTACGTTTACCTCACTCTTATAATCTTTTTGTAAATATTTTATTTGTGCTGTTTCCATCGTTATTTTTCCTCCATAATTTTAATAAACTCATCCACCAATTCACTAACGCTGAAAGGCTGTCCTTCCACGCGATTGAATTTGCAGAGTTTAATATCGTCAAATTTGCTCATCAAATACGAAGCAAAATGGCCTGTATTTTGTTCTGCAACGATAATGGTTTTATATTTTTTCAAAATATCATACGTGTTACGCGGTAACGGGTTGATAAACCTAAAGTGGGCAAAAGCCACCTTTTTATTCTTATCCTGAATACGCATCATCACTTCCAGCAAATGCCCGTAAGTACCGCCCCATCCAATAATGAGAGTATCGGCATCCTTATTGCCGATAACTTCCTGCTCGGGTATAGAATCAGCAATTTTTTGTATTTTTGCTTTGCGGGTATTTACCATCAATTGGTGATTATCGGGGTTGGATGAAATAACGCCTGTGAAATAATCTTTTTCCAATCCTCCGATCTGGTGCATAAATCCGGGAGTTCCGGGAACGCCCCAATATCTTACCAGTGTGTCTTCGTTACGAAGATAGGGTTTCCAGTTTTCGGCATTATCTTTAAATTTTTCTTGAACGTAAATCGGCTTAATATCGGGATATTCATCCATATTTGGAATTTTCCATGCCGATGCGCCGTTGGCAATATAACCATCGGTAAGCAATATAACCGGAGTCATGTGCTCCAACGCAATTTTCGAAGCCCAGTATGCGCTGTCGAAACAATCGGTTGGAGTTGTAGCAGCAACCACGGCTAATGGACTTTCGCCGTTTCTGCCATAAAGTGCTTGAAGTAAATCGGATTGTTCACTTTTAGTCGGCATTCCTGTTGATGGACCACCGCGCTGAACGTCAACCACTACAAGCGGAAGTTCAGTCATAACAGCCAATCCCAGCGCTTCGCTTTTGAGCGATAATCCCGGACCCGAAGTGGATGTTGCACCTAAACTACCGGCAAAACTGGCGCCGATGGCAGTACAGATTCCGGCAATTTCATCTTCCATTTGCACCGCTTTAACACCTAAATCTTTTCTGGCCGAAAGTTCCTGTAAAATATCTGTTGCCGGTGTAATGGGATATGATCCGAGAAACAGTTTTACTCCCGCTTTTTCAGCGGCGGCAATTAATCCGTAGGCGGTGGCGGTGTTGCCGTTTACGTCTGTGTAAAAACCTTTCTCGGTATGTATGGTATCGATCCGATAAGTTGTTGCTGTCAGGTGTATATTATTTCCGTAATTATAGCCGTCGGTAAGCGCTTTTATATTTGTTTCGACCAGTTTCGGCCTTTTTTTGAATTTGTCTTTCAGTAATTGTTCGGCAATATCGATGGGGCGATTAAACAGCCAGCAAACCACACCCAATGAGAACATATTTTTGCTTCGCAGAATATCTTTATTTTCCAATCCGCTACCTGCCAAGGAGTCTTTTGTCATTGATGTAATGGCAACGGGAATGGGCTGTACGTATTCGATATTGAGTTCGGCAAAAGGATCTTCGGTTTTGAAAAGTGCTTTATCCAGATCTCTTTTCGTAAACGAATCGGTATCGAAAATCACAATCGATCCTTTTTTCAAATGTTGCCGATTAACTTTTAGTGCGGCGGGATTCATTGCGATGAGCACATCGGCTTTGTCACCTGCGTTGTAAATATCTTTCGATCCTACACGAACCTGAAATCCCGAAACTCCGTTTAATGTACCTTGCGGCGCACGAATTTCTGCCGGATAATCGGGAAAGGTGGCTATTTCATTTCCAAAAATGGCAGATAAAGTTGAAAATAACGTTCCGGTTAGTTGCATCCCGTCACCCGAGTCGCCGGAAAACCGTATAGTTACCTGCTTCAAATCTGTAATTACAGTCTCATTATTCATAATAAATATTTTGATTCTTAAATGTTTAAGTTAGTTTGTGAGTTTTTTAGTTGAGTATGAAAAATCAATTCTTCTCTACTTTTTTGAAAGGTTAATCTCGTTGTTAATTATTAAACACAAAGTAACAAAAGAGTTTGGGAAAAAACAAATATTGTGTTCTTTAAATTTGGTTGGTAGATATAAACGGATTGGGATTCTATTGATGCTGATATGATGAGCGTTTAAATAAATATAGAAAACTGGAGTAAATAGTTTCTGCTATGTAGTCTTTATTTTTTAAGTTCGCTAGTTAAAACTATGCACTTTAGTGCAAGACTTTAG
>JAUNUM010000066.1 GCA_030538215.1 Bacteroidia bacterium | reverse complement strand
ACTATAATTCAATATAATAATATGAATTGTTAATGATTTTATCCGGACACTTGTGTAGCGCGCTACGTCTCTACACACCCACCCAAAAACACAACTGACGGGGCGGCTGCAAAGTCACCCCGTCAGTAATTTAAGGAACTGTAACCGGCATCAAACATCTCCCAACATCTCAATAAAACAAGAAGGAGAAAGAATGGCAATATCGTGAAAGGGATGTAATTCAAGCAATGCTTTATCGCCCGTTATCAAGTGTGTGGCGTTGGCAGCAAGGGCAAGTTCAAGAAACATATCGTCTTTCGGATCCCGACAGGCACGGATGTGTTCTTTAATTTGGAAAGGTATAAAGATTTGCAAAAATCGGATAGCTATCTCTTGCCGGGCTTCAAGACTGAAATATTTGTCGAACTTGGGGCGGGATAAAACGTTTAAAAATTCTTGCCATGTTGCTTTAGAATATGCCACATCACCCGCCTACAACGCTTTTTTTAGTGCTGCGGCACTAACAGAGTGCGGCGAAAGAGCCGCGCTTACCAACACATTAGTGTCAAAAACAAACAGGTTAGGGTTCATTCAGAATATTAGCCAAAATATCATCATTGAATCCTTTATATTCCGCATCGCGGCGCAAACGTTCCAAAAAAGGCCATAACTCTTCTTCCTGACTATCGAGCCATATATTCAAAAGACGGTCAATATTCGGGATAGCTGCCTGTTTTACTTTACGGCTTTTCATACGCCACCTGCGTGCTGTTTCGGGTTTGACTTCCAATACAATTCGTTCCATAACAATAGCAGTTAATGAATTAAAGACAAATACAAAGATAGGGAAATTTGTGAAATTCAAGTAGAGACGCACGGCCGTGCGTCTCTACTTGAATTTCACAAATTCCTTTTATAAAAATCAATTACCTTTTCGTAAAGATATAACCGGGAATTTCCACCGGAAATAAAATGATTCTTATCGGGGAAATAGAACATATCGAAATGCTTTCCGGCAGCGATTAATGCACGGGAATATTCAATAGCATTTTGGAAATGCACGTTATCGTCGGTTGTTCCGTGAACCAGCAACAGTTTTCCCTGCAACTGCGAAGCCAACGTAATGGCCGATCCGGCCGTGTAACCCGACGCGTTTTGTTGCGGCGTGCGCATAAACCGTTCGGCATAAACCGTGTCGTAAAACCGCCAATCGGTAACGGGCGCAATAGCTACTCCGGCTTTAAAAATTCCGTTTCCGCGGCTCATACTCATCAGCACGTTGTATCCGCCGTAACTCCAACCCCAAATGCCAATGCGATTTCCGTCAACGTAAGGCAGTGTTCCCAAATATCGGGCAGCAGCCGCCTGGTCGTCCGACTCCATAACACCCAGATTCATATACGTTTGCTTGCGAAATTCTTCACCGCGCGCGCCAGTTCCGCGCCCATCGACCGATGCAACCACAAAGCCTTCATTTGCCAACGCGTAATGCCAATCTGCTCCGTATCTATCCAACACTTGTTGTGAGTTTGGTCCGCTGTACTGCACCATTACCACCGGATATTTTTTTGAAGCGTCAAAGTTGTTGGGTTTTATTATCCATCCGTTTAGCTGCGTAATTCCATCAGCTGCGGGAACGGTTATAAATTCTCTTTTGGGGAGTCTTGCCGATGCCAATTGAGCCACAACTTGTTTATTATCTTCCAAAACACGAAGTTCCTTGCCGGTTGCATCGCACATTGTAATGATAGTGGGCGTATTAGCATCCGAAAACTCATTTACGAAAAACTTTCCATTTTTGCTGAATGTTGCTCTGTAACTTCCGGTTTTTGGGGAAAGTTTTTGCGGCTGCCCTTTATCGATATTTATTTTGTAAATATTCCGACGAAGCGGACTTTCATCGGCAGCTTCGTAGAAAATTGTATTGGTTTGTGCATCTACAGCTAAAAGATTGGTTACATCGTACTGTCCCGTAGTCAGCTGTTTTTGCAACGTTCCGGTGTAACCGTATATATAAATGTGGCTGAAACCATCTTTCTCCGAAACGTACGTGAAACGATTGGGCAGGAAATGGATTTTTTTCAGTAATTCAGAATCGACAAAGTATTTGTTTTCTTCTCTCAGAATGAGTTTGGCAACGGTTGTACGCGGATTTACAAAATACATATCGAACCGGTTTTGGTTGCGATTCAATGTCATAGCTACCAACTCATCGGCATTTCCGGTGAAAGTTATCTGGGGAATATAACCGTCTGCATCCAGCGGAACATCCATTTTGCGGGTAGTTCGTGCATCGATATCGAAAACGCGCAACTCCACCGATGAGTTTTTCTCGCCCGCCTTGGGGTATTTATACGTGTAAAAACCGGGATAAAGCTCCTGCTCGAAAGTCTGAAACTGATATTGCCGAACCGGCGACTCGTCGGAACGAACAAACGCCAACAATTTGTTGTCGGGTGAAAACTCCATCAATCGAGTGGTGGCAAATTCCTCTTCATAAACCCAGTCGGTGGCGCCGTTGATGATTTTGTTGAATTCTCCGTCTTTGGTAACCTGCGATTCGGTATCGAAATCGAATTTGGCGAGCCAAATATTGTTGTCGCTCACGTAAGCCAGCATTTTTCCGTCGGGAGAAAACGTGGGAATCATTTGTTTCGTGGGGTTTTGGGAGAGTTTGCGAACTAAGTTGCGGCGGACATCATGATAGTAATACGTTGCACGGAACGAATGGCGATAAATCTGCTCACGGTCGCGATAAACGATTATTCGATTCTCGTCGGGACTTACCAAAAATCCCTGAAACGTATCAAACGTACATTCCCGCGCTTTACGCGTGCTGAAAAGCGTATCCACAGCACTCCCGGTTGCGTAAGCAAATTTCACAACTGCCGTATTTTCGGGATTCATTTGGTAATAATGCATACCGTCGGCAGACGATTCCATGTGTTTGACGCCTCGGGCATAAAATCGTCCTTCGACCAAATCTTTTAACGTGTAGTTCTGAGCTTGCAAAAGCAAAGCGCAACTTATGAAGTAGAGAAATAATAGTGTTTTTTTCATATTGTATGTTTTAAAAGACATATATATTACATTACTAATCCAAAATGCAAGCCAAGCGCATTTGATATACTCAAGAATGTAGAAAGTTGCATATCGGTTTCACCACGTTCGAGGGCGGCTATATATTCTCGTTTCTTACCTACACGTTTGGCAAGTTCTGATTGTGTTATTTTCTGTTGTTTACGTTCTTCCTTGAGTAGTTCAGCGTAATACCATGCACGGGATTTTGCCGAAAACTCTTCACGGGAAGCCGAGCCGTGTTTGCCGTATTTTTCGGATAACACATCGTTGGCAGTAGATAATTTTGCCAACTTTTTTTCATCTAAAATTATTTTACTCATATTCCTAATTCTGTTAATATTGTTTGAGCTTTCTGTATTGCTTTTTTGTATTGTTTACTATCCTTTTTAAGAAAAGAATTTAGAAGTATAACTCGTTTACAGGCTATAAAACTACTACTATCTATAGCAAACAAAAGTGTCCGGTATTCATTATTCCCAACCGACACGCGAACTTCATAAAGATCAGACGATTCAATCTTTTTTACAAACTTTTTGCTAACCACATATTGCTCTGCCAAAATACTTAAAACGTAATCGTATTTCTCTTTGACTCGAATGGATAACGAGTCATAATATGCGCGAAACTCTTCACTTCGTATCAATAAACGGACATCAAAACTCTTTTCCACGACACAAATGTAAGAAATAAATTACATTACAGCAAACAATAATCTCATATCAAATCCGGATAAAAGTAACGCACCCACTCGCGATAAGTATCCTGAGCCGAAAGGCATGTATCCAACAAATATCCCTTTACACGTGGAAATTCGCGCAATCCGCGATAATAAAACTGTTTGTACTGGTCTTCGATAATAAACGGAATGTGACTATTTTTTAAACATTCACGAAATAGCAACAACCGCCCCACTCTGCCGTTTCCATCTTGAAACGGATGTATTTTCTCGAACCGGAAATGATATTCTACTATATTTTCGAAAGAAATATCGGAAACAAAATTGTACCAATTATTGAGATCATTCATTTCAATTTCCACGTTTTGTGGCAAAGTAGTTTCCATGCCGCCTACTTCATTTGGAAGTTTTTTCCAATCACCCACAATAAACCACTCTTTTGAAGCATCGGAAGTTCCGGTTTTCAGAATACGGTGAAATGTCTTTATCAACTCGTTCGAAAGCGATTGGTCAATCGTATCAAGCAGGTAATCGAACGTAAAAAAGTGATTGGAAGTTTCTATAATATCGTCCACAGAAACCGCTTCTTCATCTTTAAAACCAATTGTTCGGGTTTCAAAAATATAACGCGTTTGCTCTTCGGTTAACCTGCTGCCTTCAATACGGTTCGAATTGTAGGCAAGGCTCACCTGCGTTTTATGATATAAGCCGCCCTTCCGCTTCGATCTTTTCTCATCCATTATACGTTTGAGCAATTCATTCATCTCTTTCACAATTTTAATCTACAAAAATAAAACTTTCGTTCCACACTAACAACATGGTTATCGGAAAAGATATTGGAAATCAATATATATAAAAACACAAAAACATTCTAAGAAACTGTTTTGAATCCGTCAAAACAGTTTCTAAATAAAATAAATCATTTCTATTTATTCCCTATTCACAAAAATTATAACTATTTTTGCACCATTATTCTGAAAAGAATCACGGAAGGTCATTTATGATTGAGCATAAAGGAATCATAGCGAATATTTCGGACAATAAATTATCCGTCAAAATCTTACAAGAATCGGCTTGTAGCAGTTGTCACGCCAAAAGTTCGTGCATGTCTGCCGACTCGAAAGAGAAAATGGTAGATGTCATTGATTTTACCGGAAAATACAAAATAAACGATGTTGTAACTATCGAGGGAAAAAAATCGATGGGTTATAAAGCGGTTTTGTGGGCTTTTGTAATCCCCATTTTCATTCTTGTTCTAATATTGATACTCGCCACTTCCGTGTGGAAATTTGGAGAAATGGAAGCAGCAATTGCTTCAATCCTCGCTTTAGCGCCATATTACTTGATACTATATATATTACGTAATAAAATGGCAAATTCATTTAAATTTACTATCAAAAACAACAATTGATATTTAAAATATGAGTGTATTACTTTCTGCTGTAGCCACATTGGGAGCCATCGGTGCCGGAAGCGCCGCAATTCTCTATTTTGTGGGACGGAAATTTCACGTAGAAGAAGATCCTCGAATCGAAGAGGTTCAGGAAGCGCTGCCCGCTGCCAATTGTGGCGGATGTGGTTTTCCCGGATGCGCATCGTTTGCCAACGCTTGTGTGAAAGCCGAAGCATTGGACGATTTGTACTGCCCCGTTGGCGGACAAGAAACCATGGGCAAGGTTGCCGAAATATTGGGAAAAACTGCCGCCAGCACGGCAAAAAAAATTGCAGTTGTCAGATGTAGCGGCTCGTGCGACGAACGTCCGCGATTGAATTTATACGACGGAGCTTCCAATTGCGCCATTGCCGCAGCGCTTTACGGTGGCGATACCGGCTGCTCATTTGGTTGTTACGGTTTGGGCGATTGCGAAGTATCATGTACTTTCGATGCTATTCACATCAATCCGGTAACCATGTTGCCCGAAGTGGTAGAAGACAAATGTACGGCGTGTGGCGCTTGTGTAAAAGCTTGCCCGAAAGACATTATCGAATTGCGTAAGCAAGGTCCTAAATCGCGCCGCATTTATGTAAGCTGCGTAAACAAAGACAAAGGCGCAATTGCTAAAAAAGCGTGTAACGTAGCTTGTATCGGATGCTCAAAATGTCAGCAAGCATGTCCGTTTGAAGCCATTACTATGGAAAATAATCTGGCGTTCATTATTGATGACAAGTGCCGATTGTGCCGCAAATGTGTTCCGGTTTGTCCTACAAACTCTATATTGGAACTCAACTTTCCACCAAGGAAAGAAGCATCTACGGCTGTTAATGAAGAAGTAACAACAAACGTATAGTTCAAATAAAAAACTCATAAAATATAAGCCTTAATCAAATGATTTAGGAATTCTTATGTTAAAAACATTTCGTATCGGGGGAATTCACCCCAAAGAGAATAAATTCTCTGCCGGAAAAGCAATACAACCCATTGCCATACCCGCACAAGTTATTATTCCACTCACTCAGCACATTGGTGCGCCGTGTCAGCCTGTTGTTAAAAAAGGCGACAAAGTGAAAGTAGGAACCCTTATCGGTAAAACGGTAGGATTTGTATCGGCAAATATTCATTCGTCTGTTTCGGGGACTGTGCTTAAAGTTGATAAATCACTTGACGTCAGTGGATACAAACGTGATGCTGTCTTCATTCAGGTTGAAGGAGATGAATGGGAAGAAACAATCAATCGCTCCCAAACGCTGATAAAAGAGTGCTCACTTTCTTCAAAAGGGATTATCGATAAAATTTCTGCCGCAGGCATTGTAGGTATGGGTGGAGCAACTTTCCCCACTCATGTAAAACTGATCCCGCCTCCGGGAACAAAAGCTGAAATACTTATTATCAACGCCGTTGAGTGTGAACCGTATCTCACGTCGGATCATCAATTGATGATGGAAAAAACCGAAGAAATTCTGGTAGGGATCACCATTCTGATGAAAGCCATCAACGTGGACAAAGCGGTTATCGGCATTGAAAACAACAAGAAAGATGCTATTCAAAAGTTCACTGCGGCAGTAAAATCTTATCCCGGAATTTCGGTACAGCCACTCAAAGTTCAATATCCGCAAGGTGGTGAAAAGCAACTTATCGATGCAATTGTTCGCCGCCAAATTCCAAGCGGTGCGCTTCCTATTTCGGTAGGAGCAGTGGTTCAAAATGTGGGAACGGCTTTTGCCGTTTATGAAGCGGTTCAAAAAGACAAGCCACTCGTGGAGCGCATAGTTACCATTACCGGAAAAGACGTTAAAAATCCATGCAATGTGCTTTCGCGCGTGGGAATCCCGTTGAATAATCTTATCGATGTTGCCGGCGGATTGCCCGAAACAACCGGAAAAGTTGTGAGCGGTGGTCCTATGATGGGAAAAGCCATCGCAAGCGTTGAAATCCCCGTAACAAAAGGGACATCAGGAATACTGATTATTCCTACGCTGGAATCGAAACGCGAAAGAATGAAAGACTGCATCCGTTGCACCAAATGCATAAACGTATGCCCAATGGGATTAAATCCAACACTTTTGATGAATTTGACGGAATATAGCGTTTGGGACGGAGCCGAAAAAAATCGGATAACCGATTGTATCGAATGCGGCTCGTGCAGTTACACCTGCCCTTCCGATCGTCCCCTACTCGATTATATCCGTTTAGGAAAAGGAAAAGTAATGGGGATAATTCGTGCAAGGAAGGCGTAGGGCAAAGGGCGTTGAGCGAAGGGCGAAGAGCGAAGAGCATAGAGCATAGAGCTTTGGGTAGGGAAGTGGAATTATTTAATATTAAGAGAAATATTTCAAAAAGATACAATATTTATCACATTGGCAAAAAGCACAGGGTACTTATCCCTTCGCTCTTTACCCTTAGCCCAACGCTATGCACAAAGATGTTTTTCGGTTTGAAAACCTTGAAATTTGGAAAAATGCAATAACAGTTTCAATTAAATTGTTCGATATTGCAGATTTAGCCGCCGAGAAGAAACTCTTTAGATTTTCAGAGCAACTGAATGGAGCAATAATGAGTATCAGCAACAATATAGCAGAAGGCTCAGGCGCATTTTCAAAGAAAGAATTTGCACAATTTCTAAATTTCTCGCAACGCTCAGTATTTGAATGTGCAAACATAATTTGCATCCTACACATCAAAGGATTATTAAACAACGAAAAAAAAGAAAAAATATACGAAGAATTGATGATTTTAAATAAAAGAATCGCAACATTTCGCAAAACATTATTATAATAGAGAAAATAAAAGTAAAATGGCATTCGGCTCAGCACCCCATAGCATCTTGCTCAACGCTCAGCGCCCTTTGCCCAACGCTCTTAGCAATTTATGGAAAATAAACTAATCGTCTCCCCATCGCCACACGTGCATAGCGGAGACACTATCGAAAAAAACATGTACGGTGTACTGATAGCGCTTATTCCGGCGTTTTTGGTTGCCGTGTATGTATTCCGATTAGATGCGCTGATAATCACAGCTCTATCGGTATTATTCTGTATGGGATTCGAATATCTCATTGCCAAATACATCATGAAAAAGGAGCCCGCCATTTTCGACGGCTCTGCCATCATCACCGGTGTATTGCTGGCATTCAACGTACCATCGAATCTGCCGATATGGATTTTGGCTCTTGGTGCACTTTTCGCCATCGGAGTGGTTAAAATGTCGTTCGGTGGATTGGGTAACAATATCTTTAACCCAGCTATTGCCGGACGTATTTTCTTGCTCATTTCCTTTCCGGCACAAATGACCACCTGGCCCACGCCAGATGTTGGCGCAACAACCGATGCCATAACATCGGCAACCGTTTTGTCGAACCTAAAATTCATTCCGGAAGCATTACCTACAATAAAAGATATGTTCCTCGGATTCGAAGGCGGTTCTATCGGAGAAATGAGCGCATTGGCACTACTGCTTGGATTGGTATATTTGCTGTGGAAAAAAATTATCACGTGGCATATTCCCATTTCGATTATTGTTTCGGTAGCAGTATTTACGGGAATTTTGTACATCTTCAACCCCATTCCACTGTATAATCCACTTATTCATCTGTTTTCGGGTGGATTGATGCTGGGAGCTGTCTTCATGGCAACCGATTATGTAACATCGCCGATGACAAAATCGGGAATGCTCATTTATGGAGTAAGTATCGGATTAATAACCGTTGCTATTCGTTTGTGGGGCGCTTATCCCGAAGGTGTTTCGTTCGCTATTCTGCTCATGAACGCTTTTACACCGCTAATTAATAATTACACAACACCAAAAAGATTCGGGGAGGTAGTAAAAAATGGCTAAGTTAAAATCCACATTCAAAAATATGTTCCTTTCGCTGTTCATTATTAGTGTGGTAGTGGCGGTTTTATTGGCGCAAGTGAACAAAATGACTGCTAAACCCATAGCAGCGGCAAAGGCATTAAAATTAGAGAACGCGATAAAAGAAGTTGTTCCCGAATTTGATAATAATCCGGTTGAAGAGGCTTACAAAATGCCGGCTGCCGACGGAGACTCACTGCTGGTTTATCCCGCCAAAAAAGGTGATAAAGTAGTAGGATTTGCCGTAAACACTTATTCCAACAATGGGTTTAGTGGAAATATTCAGATAATGGTTGGTTTCGATATGGAAGATAAAGTGGTGAATTATGCTGTTCTTTCTCATGCCGAAACACCCGGACTGGGTTCAAAAATGAACGAATGGTTTCGCGATACAACAAAACCCAACCAACTTGTAATTGGAAGAAATTTATCGGAAGGAAACTTAAGCGTTTCGAAAGATGGTGGTCAAATTGATGCTATTACTGCATCTACGATTACTTCACGAGCTTTTCTCGAAGCTGTAAATAAAGCATATGTGGTTTACAAAGGAAGCGATGCTGATACAAGCGCAACGAAATTAAATAATACTGATGAAAAACAAAAAGAGGAAGGAGGAAAAAGCAATGAATAACAACCTAAAAGTTATTGTTAACGGTCTCATCAAAGAGAATCCTACGTTTGTGCTGCTACTGGGGATGTGTCCTACGCTGGCAACCACCAGTTCGGCTATAAACGGCATGAGTATGGGATTGGCCACGATGTTCGTGTTGATATTGAGTAACTTCTTTATCTCGTTGCTCAAAAACTTTATTCCCGATCAGGTGCGCATTCCGGCTTTTATTGTGATAATTGCCGCTTTCGTTACGATTGTAGAAATGATGATGAATGCATATGTGCCGGCATTGGCCGACAGTTTGGGTATTTTTATTCCGCTTATCGTGGTAAACTGTATTGTATTGGGACGTGCCGAAGCGTTCGCATCCAAAAACAATGTGTTGGCATCTTCGCTTGACGGCTTGGGTATCGGTATGGGATTTACATTGGCGCTCACATTACTGGGAGCAGTTCGTGAATTACTGGGAACCGGAAAAGTATTTTCCTTATCCATTTATCCCGAAAATTTTGGTTCGCTCATTTTCGTACTTGCACCGGGAGCATTTATTGTACTGGGATATATGATTGCGACGTTTAATAAATTACAGAAAAAGTAATAACCCTAAATCCCCTGAAGGGACTTTTAGGTAAATAAAATTATAAAAACCAACAATACCCCTTTAGGGTAGGGGGTAAACTAAAAAAATATGGAATACATTGGAATTATTATAGTTGCCATTTTTGTAAACAACATTGTTTACTCGCAATTTTTAGGAATCTGTCCTTTTCTGGGAGTTTCTAAAAAGATAGATACCGCCATTGGTATGGGCCTTGCCGTTACTTTTGTGCTGACCATTTCCACCATTGTAACATTTTTGTTGCAAAAGGGTATCCTTGAGCCTGCCGGTTTGGGATACTTGCAGACCATATCGTTTATTTTGGTGATTGCCGCTCTCGTGCAAATGGTAGAAATTATTTTGAAAAAAGTTTCACCATCACTGTATCAGGCATTGGGGGTTTTTCTACCGTTGATCACCACAAACTGTGCAATTTTGGGGGTTGCTATTTTGGTCATTCAAAAAGATTATAACTTGTTGGAATCGGTAGTTTTTGCTATTGCTACATCGCTGGGATTTGCACTGGCTTTGATTATTTTTTCCGGTATTCGCGAACAGCTTTCGCTGACTAAAGTTCCGAAAGCCATGCAGGGAATTCCCATCGCTCTTATTACTGCCGGAATTATCGCTATGGCATTTATGGGTTTTTCAGGAATCGATCAAGTTTTTAAATAATCTCATATTAGTAAGACACTATATTTCAGGGCTCAAATCTCGAAATTCAAATTTCGGATTTGAGCCCTAAACTTTTATATTTAACTTCTCTTCTTCCATTAAACCATCCACAAGAACATTTGTCTTACAGATAAACAAAATGATGTTTCACCCATTATAAATACTTACAGATATGAAAACGTTAATAAACACTATCCTGATTGCCTTTGTAGCAACATTGTTTACATCTTGCATGGCTCTTCAAGGCGGAGCTTATTCTCAAAACGGTTATGACAGAGATTACGGCTATTACGAAAACGATGGTTATTACCACAATGATGACTATTATTATGGTGATAACGACAACTACTATGACCGCGGTGGAGTAAACATTCAGGTTTTCTACAATGCTTTACGTTCGCACGGTAGATGGATGCGGCACGGTAGTTACGGCGATATCTGGATACCAAGAGTAGGACGCAATTTCCACCCCTACGCAACAAACGGATATTGGGTGATGACCGATTACGGAAATACTTGGGTTTCTGAATTTTCATGGGGTTGGGCTCCTTTCCACTACGGACGCTGGTTCTACGATGATTATTACGGCTGGGCTTGGATTCCCGGATACGAATGGGCGCCTGCTTGGGTAACTTGGAGAACTGGCGGCGGATATTACGGCTGGGCGCCGATGGGACCCAGAATGGGAATCAGCATACACATCAATCTACCGTTAAACTACTGGGTTTTCTTACCTGACAGATATATGTATCATAGAAATATGTACAGACATTATCCCGGCAGAAATTACTACAACGGTATTTACAATAATACAACAATTATAAATAACACTTACGTTTATAACGATAATCGCTATTATAGCGGTCCAACTGCCAACGAATACCGTAGTTCAACGGGTAGAAGCGTTAACGTACGCACACTGGATACGAATGGACGCTCCAGCAGAACAACTGTTAGCGACAGATCGGTAAGCGTTTATACACCCGAAAACTCAAGAAGTAGTCGCAGTGTTGGTGTTTCGAGATCGGGCGATGCAAATACAAGAAGTTCTTCTGCAACAAGAGGCACGGTTAACTCCGGTTCACACAGCAGCGGCAACGATATAAGCAGAAGTTCAAGCACAAGAAGCGCAGGTTCAATAAATCGCGAAACAATAAACAGCCGCTCAAATAATCAAAACTCATCAACACGAAGCAGCACAACTCGCGAAATTGACAACTCACGCTCATCAAACAGTGGTTCTTCAAGAAGTATGACTCCACGACAGTCAACAACCAGAAGTCGCGAAATAGACTCTGCACCGATAAGCAGACAATCAACACGATCTTCCGGTTCGAGCCAAATAGACAGAAGCAGCTCTTCTTCTCGTTCTAATAATAATGTGTACTCAGCTCCAACTCGAACCAGAAGTAGCAATACCGATGTGTACAGAAGTGGTAGTTCATCTTCTTCCAGAAGTAGTGGAGCAATAGAAAGAAGCTCATCAAGTTCGAGAAGCAGTGGCTCTGTTTCATCTTCAACAAGAAGCAGCGAAAGCAGTTCAACAAGAAGCAGTTCCACATCAAGCAGGTCGGCTTCAGGACGTAGATAATATAAGTTCAATTTACCAACAACAAAAGCCGCCCGCGGGCGGCTTTTGTTGTTGTATATACTTGTAATAATTATCTTTTATTACACAAAATATATTATCAACGTAGCTTGCGTTAATTTTTTATTTTGCGTAACTTACCGCTCTTGTTTCACGAATTACGGTAATTTTCACCTGACCGGGATAAGTCATATCAGTTTGAATTTTCTTAGCGATTTCTGCCGAAAGTTTTTCGGTGTCATTATCGTCAAGTTTATCGGCACCTACAATAACACGTAACTCACGCCCGGCTTGGATAGCATATGTTTTTACCACACCGGGATACGAAAGTGCCAAGTTTTCCAGATCGTTCAAACGTTTCATATATGCTTCCACAATTTCGTGACGTGCGCCGGGACGCGCGCCGGAAATAGCGTCGCAAACCTGAACAATTGGTGCTAAGAGAGTTGTCATCTCCACCTCATCGTGGTGCGAACCGATGGCGTTGCAGATATCGGGCTTTTCTTTGTATTTCTCAGCCAATTTCATTCCCAGCATTGCGTGTGGCAATTCGGGTTCATCATCGGGTACTTTGCCGATATCGTGAAGCAATCCGGCACGACGTGCTTTTTTTGGATTTAAGCCAAGTTCAGCAGCCATAATAGCACACAGATTTGCCGTTTCACGAGAGTGTTGCAGCAAATTTTGTCCGTACGACGAGCGGTATTTCATTTTTCCGATTAAACGTATCAATTCGGGGTGCATTCCGTGAATTCCTAAATCGATAACCGTACGCTTTCCGGTCTCAACTATCTCTTCTTCAATCTGTTTTTTTACTTTCGAGACCACTTCTTCAATCCTTGCAGGATGAATACGGCCATCGGCTACAAGTTGATGAAGCGATAAGCGGGCAATTTCGCGGCGCACGGGATCAAAACCCGATAGCACAATCGCTTCCGGTGTATCGTCCACCACAATTTCAATTCCTGTGGCAGCTTCCAAAGCACGAATATTTCGTCCTTCACGGCCAATTATACGTCCCTTTATCTCATCGGAATCGATATGAAAAACCGTAACAGCATTCTCTATGGCAGTTTCCGTTGCCACGCGCTGAATACTTTGAACTACAATCCGCTTCGCCTCTTTATTTGCCGTCATTTTGGCTTCTTCCATAATCTCGTTGATATACGATTGAGCGTTGGTTTTAGCCTCCTCTTTTATCGATTCAACCAAACGTTCTTTAGCCTCATCGGCAGAAAGTCCCGAAATATTTTCCAGTTGTTCAACAGACTGGCGGTAAATCTTCTCCAACTCGGTGTTTTTTTTATCTAACAATTCTTGCTGATTGTCTAAATTTATCCGAATGTTGTCAATTTCATTGCCTTTTTTGCCCAATTCTTCGTGACGCTGATTCAATGACATTTCGCGCTGCTTCAAACGATTTTCCGTAACTTGTATTCTCGATGTGCGAGCATTTACCTGTTTTTCGGCCTCGGCTTTCATCGAAATAATCTCCTCTTTTGCTTCCAGCAATTTATTTTTCTTGATTACTTCAGCATCTTTTTCGGCATCGCTCAAAATATTCTGAGCTCGCGAATTTGCTGCTTTACCGGTTAAATACCAGGCAACTACTGCTCCGATAAGTAATCCGATAACTCCTATTACTATTTCCATATTTTTGATTATTAATGATTTATAAAATTCTTACATCTAATTTATATTGTTAAATGATAAGAATAGGTTCTAAAATATATTCTTAAATTACTATTTTTGAAATAAAAAATCGCACGAATTTCAGATTGATTAAAATCAATCTTGAAAAGTGCGATGCAAGTAAATCCTGACAATCAGAGTCTTACTCTGTTTTTTTCAGATAAATATCCAGTTCTTTTATCAATGAACCAATAGTATCTTCGTAGGGTTTCGTATTATTCTTACTCCCAATTAAAAAATTTTCCACCAATGCTTGTATGGCAGTCATTGCCATAAAATCCTGAGCGGTTAAATCGGGATTTGTACCGAATTTAACCCTATATTGGTTTAATTTATCGTTTATTGTTTTGGCGGCTTTTCTAAAGGCTTCCTCCTCTGATGGTTTGATTCTCAATGGATACCTCCGTCCGTCAACTTCCAATGTTAATAAAAATTTCTCGTCGCCCATAGCATAAATTTTTCTGGTTTTAGCTATTCAATAAATTTATGCATTTATCAACTTCTCGCACTAATTTCGATAGTTTATTCTTGGCTAATTTCACATCCACCGATGCTGCAGTAATGGTTCTTGCCGTTTTTAAACTATCGTATTTTGTTTTCAACTGGTTGAGTTGTTCCGTTCTTTCAGAAAACTGCTGCTGAATATCCTGTAAATCAGACTTCAATCTAACATTTTCCTCTTTCAAAGTGTCACATGTGTACATAACTTGTCTCACACGAAACTCCAAGTCAGTCAACAACTTTTTCCTCTCGTCAGTCATAGAAAACAAAAACTCACGCAAATATAGTTATTAGTCGCATTTTTCGCAACATTTTAAAACTTATTTTTCAATATTTCACTCATTTACCCCCAATATTGGAAAGTTTGATTAAGATTTTGTAATTTTGGCATTGAGAGACACAGTTTCTAAATTGCGTTTTTAAACGATTATGAGGAATATTGAAATAACAATTAGCGATGAGATACTTGCCGCTTGCTCCAGTTTTCGGTTTATAGCCATTGAGTGCGAAGTAAAAAACTCACCACATAATAATGAGTTATGGCAAGAAATTGATGCATTTTGCACCCATTTTGCAGCTAATAATATGCTGGAAGATATAAATAAACGACCAACAATTTTTGCCACACGCCAGACATATAAAAAATTGGGAAAAGATCCTAACCGATACCGTCCTTCTGCCGAAGCTTTGTGTCGAAGAGTTGTACGTGGATTGGGCTTGTATCGGATTGATACTTTGGTGGATGTTATAAATTTAGTTTCGCTAAAAACCGGATATTCCATTGGTGGATTCGATATCGATAAAATTCAGGGAAATCTTGTGCTGGGAGTTGGAAAAGCCGATGAGAAATTTGAAGCTATCGGTCGTGGTTTTTTGAATATTGAAGGATTGCCGGTTTATAGGGACGAGATTGGCGGAATAGGCACCCCCACCAGCGACGAAGAACGGACAAAAATAACGGCAGAAACCACACGTTTACTGATGATTATAAACGGATATTCAGGGGAAGAGGGTTTGCAGGAAGCGACCAATTTTTCGATTGATTTGCTGAAAAAGTATGCGGGAGCGAAAGAGATTAAACTTTGACAAAGTTCAAAGGAGATTTTCACCGTTTTTCCAATAAAACCCTAAACGTAGTTCCTTCCCCTATTTCAGATTGTTTCACAAAAATCTTTCCGTTGTGATAGTTTTCAACAATTCGCTTTGCGAGTGATAAGCCTAAACCCCATCCTCGTTCTTTGGTGGTAAATCCGGGTTGGAAAACGCTTTTAAATTTCGATTTAGAGATGCCTTTTCCGGTATCGGCAATATCAAGAAAATAAAATTTTCCTCTTTCGCCAATTGAATAAGTAATTGTTCCTTGACCACTCATAGCATCCACAGCATTTTTAGTTAAGTTCTCTATAACCCAACTGAACAACGATTCGTTAAGTTGTACTATTGCAGAAGATTCGGGAAAATCAAAAATCAACCGTACCTTATCGGATATCCGATTTTGGAGATAGGCAACCGATTGTTGCACCGTGTTTTGAAAAGATATAGATTTTATATCGGAAACAGAACCGATTTTGGAAAATCTTTCGGCAATAACTTCCAACCGATGTACATCTTTACTCATTTCGTCCATCAAAGCCGGATCAATCTCTTTCAACTTCAGATATTCAGTCCACGCGATCAACGACGAAATAGGTGTTCCCAACTGATGTGCAGTTTCCTTCGATAACCCTACCCAAACCTTGTTTTGTTCTGCTTTTTGCGAACTGCGAAGCGCAAAAAACGCTAACGCGATAAACAGAGAAATCACCAACAACTGCACATACGGATAAACTTGCAATCGCTTAAGCGTGTAAGAATCATCGTAATAAACATACTGATTAATCTCTTCGAGCGGAATAGGATCATGTTTTTCGGCAAACTTATCTATTTTTTTCAGCAAAAATTCGTGAGTGTTTTTTTCGGGAAGTTTTATGTTATTTGCAGTGGCTGTCTCATTGGTTTTGTCGTATAAAATAACCGGAATAGTTTTGTTGCTTTGCAAAATTCGTAACACCAAATTCATATCCGCATTTTCATCTCCTTTAGCAAGCAATTCGGTTGCAGAAGCCCAAATCTCAATTTTATTCCGTTCTTCTTTAGCCAACTCTTTCACAAGCCTGTTAGAAAAAACAAGCGAAATCGCGGCAATGGCAATGGCAATGGCTAAGAAAACGTATTTCACGAGTTGTCGGGAATTAAAAAAGAGTTTCATCTGTTCGTTAGCATTAGGCGTTTACAAAGTAACGAAAAAAGGTTCGATTTATTGAATAAGCAATCTATTTTTAGGTAAGTGCCAAACACAAATTAGTTTATAGTATTCATAAATAAATCGACACGAT
>JAUNUM010000065.1 GCA_030538215.1 Bacteroidia bacterium | reverse complement strand
TTGACTTTTTTTAAGTCATTAATTGTTACGCCATTTACATTGTCAAATGTCGCCACATTTTTTATTGTAAGAGAAGAAATCATTACTTAAGTTTGGTATTTGGTTTTTCAAAGTTCATTATTCAGGTCTTTTTTAAGCTTACTGCCAACGCACAAATATACGCAACTTTTTCAACCTGTTAGCCATAAAAATAATGTTTTTTTACATTTCCTTAAAAGCACTTACTTGCTAATGTATAATACAAGATAATAGAATTGCGTACTTTATATTACACGGCTCTATTTACTAAAAAGACGGAGCAATTTAACATACAAGAAATACGAATAATGAATTGTCTCCAACTAAAAATGTCAGGTTTTCTAAATGATGGGCGTACTTAACAAAATTCATTTCAAATACGCCTCCGTCAGTGCGACCCAATAGGTGGCGCCACGTGGCAGCATATCCTGATTGAAAACATACTTGGGATGATGCACCATAAAGGTGTCGCCGTTGCCGATCATGCAGTACGTGCCCACTTTCTTTTGCAGCATAAAGGCAAAATCCTCACTGCCCATATAAGGGTGCATGCCATACACGACGTTGTCGTCGCCAAAGGTTTTGCGTGTCACATCGGCAGCCCATTGCGTATTTTCGGGCGTGTTTACCAGCACGGCGCCGGCTACGCCTTCACGAATTTCGTAACCGCAATTAAAGGCTTCGGCTTGTGCCTTGGTGATGCTGCGCACTTTATCGAGCACCATCGTGCGAAGATCGGGTTCCATGTTTCGGATGCTGAGCCGCAGAATAGCTTTTTGCGGAACGGCATTTCCCGCAATCCCCGATTGAAAAGCACCCACGTTTACTACCGAATTTTTCCACGGCGATACGTTCCGGCTCACGATGGTTTGCAGCGCCATAACCAGCGAAGCACCGCACACTAACGGATCGATACTCAACTCAGGCATGGAGCCGTGGCTGCCTTTTCCGGTCAGTTCAATTTCCCAGTTGTCGACGGCTGCCATCGTTTCGCCTTCGCGGAAGTGGAATTTCCCCAACGGCAGTCCGGGCATATTGTGCATTCCGTAAACCGCATCCACAGGAAAACGTTCGAAAAGTCCGTCGGCAACCATTGCAGGTGCGCCTTCCATGGTTTCTTCCCCGGGTTGGAAAATCAGGCGGATAGTTCCGTTGAAGTTTTTGGTTTCAGCCAGGTATTTCGCTGCTCCCATCAGCATCGTGGTGTGAGCATCGTGTCCGCAAAGGTGCGATTTTCCTTCATTTTTGCTTTTGTACGGCAAATCGTTGTCTTCGGTAATCGGAAGTGCATCAAAGTCGGCACGCAATCCGATGGATTTTTTGCCCCCGCCCACGGTCATCGATGCCACAATTCCCGTTCCACCGACACCTTCGGCTACATCGTATCCCCACGATTTTAGTTTGTCGGCAATGAATTTAGCCGTTTCGGTTTCTACCATTGCCAACTCCGGATTTTGGTGCATAACACCCATCCATTGTTTCATTTCATCGTGAAGTTTTGAAACTTCTGAGATTAATTTTTCGTTCATATTTTTTAATTATTGGGGATTATTATTGTTTGTCTTTTTCTTTCAATCGCTTTATCTCTTTATCAAAATCGGAAATTATTTTTTGAGTTTTGTTAAATTCATCATATTCGGTTTCGGCTTTTTGAGTGGCTTGATTTCGAGAATACAGCCCTTTATTGGTAAGAATATCGTATTTTCGGAAAGCTAAAAATTCGTTGACGCTTTCGGCAAATTGCTGCATATTAAAAACATTTTCTCGCTCTATCAGGTCTTCGATGTAATCAAAATATCCTGTTACAGTGCGTTCAAGGCGACGGATTTCGGTCTCGGAAAGATAATTTTTAGCAATGCTCACGTCCGATTTCAAGATGCGCCCGTCGGGAGAATTTCGCCACGTGGTCAGTCCCATATTCTCTTTGGTGCGGTCGGATTTGGTGTAGATAATTTCGGCAGCCGTCTGTCCCGTAATGGCGTAATGGAACTTGTTTTGTATCATTGCATAAAAATCTTTGGTCTGTGGCGATTGACGGTCGTAGTCGATGCTGCATTCGGCAAAAATATCGGTAATCTGTTGCCAGATGCGCGTTCGCTGGCTCGGATGGAGCGGACGCGTTCGAGCAATTCGCGGAAATAATCTTTTCCAAAAAGAGTTTCGCCCTGCTTCAAGCGGTTGTCGTCGAGCACAAAACCTTTCAACATATATTCTTTCAACACCTTGGTTGCCCAAATGCGAAATTGAGTGGCTTTTGCCGAATTGATGCGGTAGCCGACCGAGATGATGGCGTCGAGATTGTAGAATTCAATCATCTCTTTAACCTCACCCATAAATCCTCTATTCACGACTGTTTCCATTTTGGAAATAGTCGCTATATCAGACAGTTCTCCTTCGGAATAGATGTTTTTCAGATGCTTGCTTATTGCGGGAACTTGCACACCAAACAGTTGCGACATCGCCTTTTGCGTAAGCCACAGCGTGTCGTCTTTTACCACCGCTTCGATTTTTACGTCATCTTGCGGGGTGCTGTATAATATAAATTGGATTTCTTTGTTCATTGCTATTCATTCACTTTTTTCGTTATTCTATCCACCGTTATCACTCGAAAAGTATTTGAGTTGATGCAGACGATGATGTTGTTTTCGCTATTTCGGGCGTAGTAGTTTTTACCCGTTTTGCAAAAATTCTCTGCCGAAGTTTGCTCCAAAACACACCGAATATACGCTTCAATTTCCGAGTTTGAGAGGCGTGCGTTCAGTTTTTTATTGATGCGTTCGTACACAAGCGGGGTGTAGCAAAGGCGTTGAAGTATTTCGGCTTTTATGGTGTGCATATTTTTTAGTTTTCTCAAATTACCATTCTTTCAATTCCATTGTCATAAAATTATTTATATCCTCATCAATTTTTGAAAAATCAACTCCAAATTCAAGTAAATATTTTTTTATCAGATCATTATCTAATCTCTTTTTAATCAGCCTCTTTTTATAGGTTTTTACTTCTTCAAAAGCTAATGGTGTTCCCTCTTCGTAATAAATCCATTTGTCTTCTTTATAAACGTGAATAAGCCTTTCTTCTAAATCACTGATATAATAAAACATACGTTTACAATCGGAAATCTCATTAGACATTGTACACATTATTAAAGAGCATTTTAAGTCTAATCTTATCTTTCTACATAAATTGATAAGACCATCCTCATAATTTGAGATAAAAAATATTTTCCCTGAATTTTCTTTTAAATCCCAAAAACTAAATTTAGGGAAATGACTACCTCCACTTTTTGGATTACAATATTCTTTTATATCTATTATTTCTTTGGATATTTGGAATTTATTATTTTTTATTCTTATGTCGTATATTTTTCTTACAATTTTGTAAAAATCAGCAAAATCATCGTAAAGAAAAATTGACAATGTCAAAAAATTAAAATCGTCTTTCATCATTTCTTTAATTTAGTATTTTTACAACGTTATAAAAATATTCTCCCTCCTTCGATTTGAACCTGTGCAAAATTTACACAAGTTGCTTAAATAAAACTTCTTTCTCATTCATTTTCCTCATAATAATACGAATAATCGATGCCTTTTAGAAATAGTTCGCGGCTGTTGATTTTGTCGGTGAGGGCATTATTTAGCAAGTTTTTTAGCTCCGAACTGTTTGTGGAGCTTTTTACCATTGCATTCAGGTAATCGTTTTTGGCGATTTTGCTCCAATCGACACAGCGTTTGAGCCGTTTTTTGAAAATCAAATCCAACCATATTCGGGTGCTTCTGCCGTTGCCTTCCATAAAGGGATGGGCGATGTTCACTTCCACGTATTTATCCACTATTTCATCGAAAGTGCTTTCGGGCATTTGCTCAATTTGTTGCAGGGTGTTACCCAAAAAACGTGCTACGGCAAACTGAAATCCTCCTTTCGAGATATTTTTCTGACGTATCTGCCCCGCGAAATCATACAGTCCGCCAAACAGGTAGGCGTGGATTTGTTGTAAACCATTTACTGTTCCCACTTCTATGCTGTCGATAAAAGAGGTTTCAAACAGGGCGTAGGCTTTTGTTTTGCTTTTGCCGTCGATACTCTCATCGCTAAAAGTAAACCACTCGATAAAGCGGTTTGCTTTTGTGCCTGGAAACTGTTTGCCTAAATCTATAATTCCATTGTAATCAAGCACATCGGTCAAATATCGTTTTCCATCACTTGCAACAAGTTTCAGTTGGTTAGTGACACTAACCAACTCATTATTCTCTTTTTTGAGTTTTGTTTTCAGATACTTCCAGTAATTACGAGTTTTTTTGTAATCATCTTGATCGGTTAATACGGCAACAATATCCAGCACCGAAAACCACCATTTATTGTTGGCTTCGTCCCAAACAGCCCGCACTTCTCGGTCATCGAAAAAGCGGATGGATATTTTGGTATTGTTGCTCATTTCGTTTTTCTATTTCCAAAGATAATAAAAAAAACCTTGTAACATGGAGAGCGTCGCTTTGATGCGATACACCCGATAAAAGTATTTACTTTTTAGATTTTCCGTCCGATTTTGGAATAGTAACCACGATGCTGACAATCGCCAACACGATCATCAGCAGATTCACAGCCAAAGCGATGGTTGCTGCCTGACGGATTACCACGTTGTCCTGTCTTCCTACAAAGGTAATAACGCCTTCCATCCACGTGATGTTTTCTCCAACTCGCAACGCTGCAAATACACCCGCCGAAATTGCTACGCCAAACGCAGCTCCCAGCGACGACGCCATTTTGTAAATTCCCGAACCGGCTCCTGCCTGTGAGTCGGGCAGGTTAGAAAGTGCGGCATCGGTGGATGGTGTGGCGTAAAATGCCAGCCCAAGTCCGAAAAGTGTGTAAGAAATAATTGCCAGAATTTTGTATGTATCGGTCATTACATTGGTGAACATCAAAAGAATAATGGATACACCCACGATAAGCGAACCCCAGATCATCGGTTTGCGGGCGCCAAAGCGTTGCAGCAGTTTTTCACCCACGCGAATAAATGCCATAATAGCAATAGCATAACCCAATGTAAGCATCCCTGCTTCACGGGCAGTCAGATTTCCACCCACTTGTAACAAAGCCAGCGACACGATCAACATTCCGGCAGTTCCGTTCAGCATGAAATTAGAAATGGTTGCACCGGTAAACGTCATGTTTTTGAACAGCTTGAAATCGATAAATGCACCTTCTTTTCCTTTTTCAATTTTAAAGAACAGAAACGTAAAAATAAGTGTAACGACAATCAGAACAATTCCTATCAGGCTTGTCCATCCAAATTCGGAACCTTTGCTGACCAGCAATTGCAAAGCGATCATTGCCAGCATAAATGTGGCAATCCCGGCAAAATCCATCTTCTTATTGCCTGTTGTTTCGGCTTTACTTTCAGGCGTTCCTTGGATCATCATTAATCCGATGACAGAGATTGCGGCTGCGGCGAAAAAGATATATCGCCATCCTACGCCAACCATCAATCCGCCAAACAACGATGCAAATCCCGAACCGCCCCACGACCCCATCGACCAGAGGCTAATGGCACGCTGGCGCCCGGTGCCATCCCAATAGGCTTTTACCAGCGCCAAACTGGCGGGCATAATTGCCGCACCGGAAAGTCCCTGGAAAATCCGTCCCAAAATCAATACCGGACTCGATGCACCACCTGCAGGTGTCAATCCTACTAACAGCGAACCGATAATGCTGAAGTAAAAACCGTATTTTACCATTTTCACCCGACCGATTTTATCGGCCAGTCCGCCAAAAACAACGATGAAAATACCCGAAAACAACGAAGTAATGGACACGGCAATGTTCATCATCGACGTTTCCATACCCAAATCCTTCGCCATATCCACGTTGATATTCAATGTAGTTTGTGCAAAAAGCCAAAAGGCTAACACTCCCAGAATGATCCCAAACAACAGTTTGTCATTCCCTTTGTACTGAACTGAATTTGTCATATTATCAATTTATGGTTATTATTTTCTAGTTATCTCTTCTGTTTTTTTAGGCTTATCGGGTATCAAAGCTGCTACTGTAACTATCACTAAAATGACTAACAGCAAACAAAACGCTAACCCGAGCATAGCGCCCTGACGGATTGCCACATTATCTTGCCGTCCCACAAATTTCACAAGATTAGCCAGCCATTCGATGGGTTCTGTGTGGGTGGCAACGGCAGTGTAAATTCCCGCGGCGATGGCGATACCGAAACTCGTTCCGAGCGATGATGCCATTTTGAAAATCCCTGCTCCGGTTCCGGCCTGACTATCGGGTAGATTGGACAATGCCGCATCGGTTGCCGGAGTGGCAAAAAATGCTAATCCCAAACCGAACAATGAATAAGCAATAACCGCCAACACAGCGTATTGTTCGGTCATTATTTGTGTTTGCATCAGCAAAATAATAGCAACACCGATAATTAATGCTCCCCAAATAATTGGTTTTTTTACTCCGAATTTTTGCAGCAGTTTCTCACCCACACGGATAAATAAGATTACGGCAATGGCAAATCCCAGTGTAAGTAATCCTGCTTCCATTGCCGAAAACTGTGCTCCGCGCTGCATCAATGTAAGTGATACAATCAATAATCCCGCGGTTCCGTTAATGAAAAAGTTGGCTAAAGTGGCTCCGGTAAAAATCTTATTTTTGAACAGATTAAAATCGACAAAAGCGTAAGGTGCTCTATTTTCGATATGAATAAACAAGTAACCAAATACAACCGTAATAGCTACGAGCACGATAGTAAGCCAGCTTGTCCAGCCAAATTTATTGCCATTAGTTATAAAAACCTGTAGCGCAATCATTGCAACCATAAATACAATAATTCCACCCCAATCGATTTTGTATTTTCCGGCACCTTCGCGTTTGTTTTCGGGTAATTCTTTTGTTAAGAACAGTGCAATAACGGCAACTGTGATGGCGAGAAAGAAAATCCATCGCCAACCTAAGCTGGAAGCAATAATTCCGCCCGTGAGAGAACTTAGCCCCGAACCACCGAATGTTCCAATTGACCAAAGACTAATAGCACGCTGCCGCTCTTTTCCTTCCCAAAATATTTTTAGCATTCCCAAACTTGACGGCATCACAAACGCGGCAGAAAGTCCTTGCAGTGCACGACCGATTAATAAGAAAATTGTTGCAGTATTGCCCGATGGTGCAAGACCTACTAATAATGAGCCTGCAATTGCTAACCAAAGTCCGATTCTGAATATTTTTACTCGCCCGATGCTATCGGCCAGTCCGCCGATAACGACGATGAAAATTCCTGAAAACAAAGCCGCCAGCGATACAGCAATATTCATAATGTTGACATCCATACCGAGTTTTTCACTCATAACGGGCGACACGTTCATCATTGAATTGGCAAAAAGCCAAAAAGTCAATACCGACAGAATAAAGCCGAACAGAACTTTATCGTTTCCTTTGTAATGTATTGTTTCCATAATTGAAAGATTTTTATTTGGTATAGACGTAATGCGTTACGTTTTACTATTTTAAAATGAATAAGGTATCAATAAACTTGCACCTACCACGAAATGGAATTTTTCGGAAATCGGATTATAGGCGATCTTAGTGAATATAGGCATCGTAACCGGCTGATAAAGTTTGAAATTGTATTGTAATTTCAATTCCAGATTATTAATTCCGCCTTGCTTTGCATAAAGTCCTTTCCACGGTGTTACGCCAACTCCACCCCATGCACTGAAATTTCCCCATCGATGCTGATAAGATGTTTCGAAATAAGTGGTATAATTTTTTTTGCCTTCGGCATTAGAATCGCCGCCAATTATAACTGTTGCCGCTTTCAACGAGAGTGGAAACCATGGCAACTGATAAGTGATCATCAAGTCAACAAAATGCCTAGATGTAGTTGTGTCGAAATCAAACGGATTAGTCCTCCAAAAATTTCTGCCGGGCGAGTAGATATCCCAAAGTCCAATCCATAAATTTTCTACCGGCGAATAATTGATCCACGGCATTACGGTTTTGTAAATTCCATCAAAAGAGCCACCGGCAAAAACACCGATATTCCAATGTTTGTTGTAGAACGAAATACTTGGTTCAAAAGCGGGTGCTTCTCCAAAAAGTTGTCCTTTACCTAATCCACGCCAATAGTGCTGCGTAACGTATTGTATGTTGCCCAAAAACTTCCAATCGGATCGGGTAGAGTCTGATTGTGCATTTGTATTTACAATACACGAAAGTAAAAATACCACAATAAATAGTATATTTTTCATAAGTAAACACTTATAAAGGTTTATGAGCTGTATTTATATCTCGTTAAACTGTTTGATATTGTTTTCGTTTTGTTAGATCCGATACAAAATTAAAATAAAATAACAGAATAGTAAATTTTATTCTGTTATTTTGTTGTTACTTGAATTTTGTTTAACTATTGATTCAAATTATGTCTCTTTTTATGGATATGGTATGAAGAGTTGGTTGGTTAAACACTTTCCTAAAAATACTGAAAAGTCACAATAAAAAGGTACTCAACTATCGGCACATGGCAAATTTTTATGTAAGTTTGCACCCGATGAAAGAAAAACTATTCATACTTCTTTTTTTCTGTGTGGGCACAACACTTGTGTTTTCTCAGGCGCGTGTTATTTTGCCCGATTCCACGCAGATTACCACCAATCCGGATTCGGTTGATTTGTTGCCTCGCCAACTTCCGCAACGAGATCGAGCTTTGGAGCATGATCACGACCATGATCATAAAGTTCCTTTCGATACGGTTAATTTGGTTTTACCTGCAGCTACGGTTTGGAATCTTCATCCACGAAGCGGTGACAGAATTATAGTCCCGATGGATACGCTAAAACACAATTTTCAACAAACTATGATTCCCGATGGATATTCCGTGGCAGGAGGATATTTAGCCCCGATAGGATCTCCGTTTATATCTAAAATATTTTTTGAAAGGGACGAAGTGGGACATTTTTGGTTTTACGATATGTATAAACCTTACAATAAAACACCTGCACAACAACTATTCTACAATACTCGCGTTCCGTATGCTAAGCTCGATTATCAATCTGCCGGCGGCAATCAAGCAAGAGAACAACGTTTAAAAGCGTTGTTAACCGCTAATTTCAATAAGCATATAAATGTGGGTTTGGAAAGTGACTTAATTGATGCCAAGGGAATATATAAATCGCAAGGGAACAAGCACAATAGTTGGAGTATTTTTGGAAATTATTTGACTGATAAGCTTGAAGCTCATATTTTTGCATTAACTTCAACCATTAGGCATTTTGAAAATGGCGGTGTTACCGATGAAACGTTTATTCGGGATCCAGAGTCGAAGGGACGAAATTTTACAACCGTCGATATTCCTGTTAAGTTTACAAATACGTGGAATAAAATGAAAACCAATCACGTTTTTTTATCAGGGAAATATAACTTGGGTTTTCATGATCAGAAACGAGATTCACTACAAGGTGGAAAGTTTGTTCCGGTGGCCAGTGTCATCTTTACATCGCATTATACGGGACAAGATAGACGTTTCCTTTCACACGACACTATCCGTACCGGCAATGACGGAAAAAAAGTGCCGGGCATTGATCAGTTCTATCCCAAAATGTTTTACAATAAAGCTGTTGACGACAGCCTTACGTTTTCTTCTTTTAAAAATACGCTTGCTTTGTCGCTTCGCGAAGGATTTAAGCCGTGGGTGAAATTTGGCTTGACAGGATATATCGAACACGAAGTTCGTAATTTCTCGATGATTGATTCTTTAAACGGTACAATTGATCGGAAAAAGCATCGTGAAAGTTCAATTTTTATCGGTGGAATTCTCAACAAACAGCAGGGCGAGCATCTTCGATTTAATTTACAAGCCAATTTGGGAGTTGTAGGTGTTGATATAGGCGAATTTAATTTGGAAGGAGAAGTGGAAACCGGCTTTAATATCGCCGGAAAACGCACTACGCTGACCGGACACGCTTATGTGAAAAATATTAAACCCAATTATCTGCAAAAGCATTATCACTCCAAATATTTTTGGTGGAATCACGATTTTGGAAATACCCGCAGAGTCTTTGTCGGAGGTAAATTATATATTCCTTTTACCAATACCACGTTGAGTGCCGGAGTTGAAAACCTGCAAAATTATATCTACTTCGATAAGGACAGAAATATAGCTCAGCACGCGTCTAACGTACAAGTATTAATGGCGAGAATAGATCAAAAATTGCGATTGGGAATTTTTAATTGGGACAATCAAGTAGTTTATCAAACATCAAGTAATCAGGATGTTATTCCTGTTCCAATGGTGAGTGTTTATTCGAATATGTACTTGAAAGCATTGATTGTAAATGAGCTAACTTTGCAGTTTGGTGTTGATGCACATTATCATACCGGCTATTTCTCACCCGGATATGAACCGGCTTTGTTGCAGTTTTACAATCAGGATGAAAAAAAGATTGGAAATTATCCTATTGCAACGGTTTACGCCAATATGCAACTCAAGCAGACCCGTTTTTTTGTAATGTTGTACAATGCGGCATCTGCCGTTTGGAAACCGCGTGAATATTTTTCGCTACCTAGCTATCCGGTAAATCCAATGATGCTTAAACTGGGACTTTCAGTTGATCTTCACAATTAATTTATCTTACCATGAAATCAAAAAAAATGCTCATATTATATGTTGCACTTTTAATTGCTGTGCTCTTTCTGATGGTATTGATTTCCAAAAAAATCGTTTTTCCGAGAGACTTTCCTGAGATAAAGAGAAAGGGCGAATTAAACATTGTTACCAACTACAACTCTGTGGGATACCATGTTTCGGGCGACACGATTGCCGGATTTCAATATGAACTGATTAAAGCGCTGGAGCGAGATTGGAAGCTGAAAGTAAATATTTTTCTAGAAAACAACTTAGATGAAAATCTTCGAGGGCTTGAACAGGGAAAGTACGATATTGTTGCCCGAAATATTCCCGTAAACACTCAATTGCGTCAGCAGTTTAGTTTTACCGGTTTTATTAATCTAAATAAGCAGGTGTTGGTGCAGCGAAAACCGGAATTTAACAGTAGTGTCGCACCTATACGTCAGCACTTGAATTTGGCAAAGAAAGTTATTCATGTTCATAAAGATTCGCCCGTTATTTTACGCTTGCAAAATCTTTCACACGAAATTGGAGATACTATTTTCGTGATTGAAAACGAAGTATATGAAACCGAACAGCTTGTAATGATGGTTGCTGCCGGTGATATTGATTTCACGGTCTGCGATGAAGTTGTTGCGAAACAACTTGCTGCGCAATTGCCCGAAATTGATGTGGATACGGATATAAGCTTCACTCAATTGGAATCGTGGGCGTTGCGGAAAGATTCGCCGGTTTTATTAGATAGTTTAAATAGTTGGTTGCAGCGTTTTCGGAATTCAGATGAATTTAAGAAAATGTATGAGAGATATTACTGAGACATGGCGATGAGATGAAAAGGCGACCGGCGTACAGTATTGTGTTTTTGCTTTTTTTCTTAACCTAAATCAATGAAAAACATTTTTTGGTGTGATACTTTTGTCTTGTAAATCATTTTAAAAGATTAGAAAGATGAAAGACAGAAAACCAATTTTATCTACCCTGTGGATTTTTGTAGTGCTGAATTATTTGTATTGTGATGTTGCCGGACTTATGGATTCTCATTTGTTATCACAATACCTGTCGGGCGTGGTGGACGGCTGGGAAATGTCGGAAGGCTTCTTATTTGCTGCCGGAGTGTTGATGGAAATTTCTATTTCTATGGTATTATTATCAAGGATTTTGTCCTATAAAATCAATCGAATATTTAATATTGCTGCGGGAAGCATTACAACACTCGTGCAAACGGCTACGTTATTTGGCGGATTCACGTCGTATTATCTGTTTTTTTCGGTAATTGAAATTGCAGCAACGGCATTTATCGTGTGGTACGCGTGGACGTGGAGAAATACTTCACAAAAGTATTGAAAAGAATATTTTAAAGTTGAAAGTTAAAAGTTAAAACCTCATTGGTCTTACTTATAAGAAGCTGTTTTTTATTTTATTGCTTCGCAATCCGTTTTCTTATACGACTTAATGATTCTGGCTTGACTCCAATATAGCTTGCAATTTGGTATTGCGGAACGCGCTGGAATATATCGGGACGTAATTTCAAGAGTTTCAAATAACGCTGTTCGGGCGATTCGGTGAAGAAAGATGTCATTTGCTGTTGTTGTCCGGCAAACGTTTTTTCCATCACCATTCGTGAGATAGCTTCAAAACGTGGATGTTTTTTAAATAATTCTTTCGACATTTTTTCGTTTCCTATCACCAATACACAATCTTCGACACACACCCGATTTAGAATGGATGGTGGAGTAGAAGCAAGCGTGTCTAACGAAATAATCCATTGATTTTCAGAGAAAAAATTAGTGGTTTTCTCATCGCCGTCCCATAAAATAAATTCTCGAACCAACCCTTTTATTACAAAATAGGAATCGCGGGCAATTTGTCCCTCTTTCAGCAAATATGTGCCTTTGGGAAATTTGTTGATCATCATGCTGTTTTCGATGTCTTGTCTTTCCTCGGAAGAAAGCGCGGTGAGTTCAGAAAAGTATTGAACGAGTTTGTTTTGCATGGTTTTGCCCATCAATTAGAGTAAGAGTTTTTATACCTATATTGCTGTCTGAAAAATTAATTGTTAAATTGCGTCCACTTTGTCGTACCCGTGTATTACCCAGTTTCTTGTGTCAACAACTTTACGTGCATTTTCAAAATTAAGTTCAGGGGCAATTTTGAGAACCTTGTTCATTGCTTCTCCGATAATTTCAATTTCTCTTTCAATTCCCCTGCGTAATAGTTTGTTTTTCTGATATTCAAAAAAGTCTTTACCACCTTCCAAATAATCATTAATGGAGTTTATGGATGTTTGTATGTCAGATAAATATTTTAAGACTTCACGCTTCATAGATCAACTGTTTTGTTTCGTTAACGCTTTCTATAAAGTAGGGATTTGAAAGGCTTCTTTCAGTGATGATATCAATTTCGCGATTTAATAACTCACGTAATTTGTAGTGTAATTCAAAATAGTTGTCAGTATATTCTTCGATAGAAATGTTTTTGGGAAAGGATAATAGAAAATCAATATCGCTATCTTTATTGAAACGATCTGTGATGACAGAACCAAAAACGTGCAAAGTTTTTATATTTAAATCTTTGCATATTTGGGTGATTTTTTGTCTATTATTTTCAATTATCGGCTGCATAATTAATTATGTTTGTTTGGCAAATATACAAATTTATTTAATACGCAAAATATCAGTCGGTTCTAAATAACGAATTCGCTTAATCAATGAACATCAACTCACTCATAATTCCGTCTGAAATAAAAATACCCTCACGTGTTAGAATCAGAGAATTGTTTTTAATAGTGAGCAGCCTTTTATTGATATATTTTTGTGCATTTTTTATACAAAAGTCATAATATTTTTCACCAAAGATACTTTTTAATTGCTGTAAATCTACTCCCCACATAGTCCGCAATCCGGTTAAAATAAACTCGTTGTATTTTTTCGACAGAGTTAAATGTTCCGTTTCCTGTAAAAGTTTTCCTGACTGAACGGAGGTAATGTATTTCTTGATCGAAGCAATATTCCACGACCGATTTTCGCCATCGTACGAATGAGCCGAAGGTGCCAGTCCGATGTATCTTTCGTTTTGCCAATACGATGTGTTGTGTTTGGAATACAATCCATTCTTTGCAAAATTGGAAATCTCGTAATGTTCAAATCCATTTTTGGTAAGCATATTGATGAGCATGGAGAACATTTCGGTGCTTGTGTCATCATTAACAGGCTGTACTCTGCCTTTTTGGAGGAGAGAATAAAGCTTTGTTTTTTCTTCGTAAATAAGATGATATGCCGAGATATGTTGGATATTTAACTCGCAAGCTTTTTTCAGGTTTTTCTCCCAAATTTCGAGAGTTTGACGAGGCAAACCATATATAAGATCGATGCTGATATTATGGAAACCGGCTTGTTGACAGTTTTTTACTGCATCAATAGCTTGTTGAGATGAGTGTCGACGACTTAAAAATTTCAACTCGTCGTCTTCAAAGCTTTGAATGCCAATACTGATGCGATTAAGAGGTGATTGAGATAATATTTGAATATATTCAGGAGAAAGGTCATCGGGATTGGCTTCGAGTGTGATTTCAGCATTATTATCGATAGAAAATTCAGTATTGAGTGTTTCGAAAATTTGCTCAAGATGCTGTTTACTTAATCGCGAAGGCGTTCCACCACCCAAATAAACGCTTTTCACGGATTCGGAAACTTCGTTTTTTCTGAGTTGAATTTCTTTACACAGCGCACTTACGAAAGCATTGATTTGACTTTCGTCGGTTTCTTTGTAGAAATCACAATAAACGCATCGTGTTTTACAAAAAGGGATATGAATGTAAATACCTGCCATTTGTTGAGATACACGATCGTGTGTCTTTACCGAGTTAGTTGTTTGTATGCCTTAAAATATTTTTGGATTCGGGCAATAGCATTGTCATCGAGTTTATTTAGTCGTCGGATGTCCATATTGTCCGATAAGTCATTAAGCTTTACACGAATAGCGAGAGGATTCTTTTCCACACGAGTCAAATATTCGTCGTAAGTTTCAGAATCTTTGTGCGTTATTGCATCAACAGCTCTTAAAACCTCATCGGAGAAACCTTCTTTTGCCAAATCTTCCAATGTCCAATCCGAATCTTCAACAACATCGTGCAGCATGCCTATAATTTTTTCCTGTAAAGTATGTCCGGCACTTGCTACACGCAAAACGTGACCGAGATACGGTTGTCCGTTTTTATCTTGCTTTCCGATGTGTGCTTCAATGGCAATTTCGTTTGCTCGTATAAGTTGTTTTTGTAAAGTCATTTTCATTTGCTTATCTATTCTATTTTTACTGCCGTTCCCGATGCAGAAACCATAAGCATACTACCGTTGTTACCGATTGTTTCGTAATCGAGATCGACTGCAAGAATAGCATTTGCACCCATTCTTCGGGCTTGTTCGCTCATTTCCAGTAAAGCAGTTTCTTTTGCCTCGCGAAGAACTTTTTCGTAGCTTCCGGCACGTCCGCCGATTACATCGGTAATTGAAGCAAAGAAATCTCTTATAATGTTGGCTCCGATAATGGTTTCTCCACTCACGACTCCATAATACGCAACAATGCGTTTTCCCTCAACTGTGTTGGTAGTTGTAATTAACATAGTGATTTGTGTTTTGTGTCTGTAATTATTTTTTCGAAAGATAATAAAATTTATTGTTTCATTTGAAAATTCTGTATAAAAACGATCATTATTTTTACAACTTCACTCTTTATCGTGTATCTTTGTTGCGATCAATTAGAATAATTAAAATCACAAATTATGAAATTTATTGGCGCACACGTTAGCGCATCCGGTGGTGTAGAAAATGCACCTCTTAACGCAAATAATATTGGAGCAAAGGCCTTTGCACTTTTCACCAAAAATCAACGTCAATGGGTGGCAGCACCGCTCACGGCAAAGAGTATCGACTTGTTTAAACAACGATGTGAAGAGTTTGGTTTTTTGCCCGATCATATTTTGCCACACGACAGTTATCTCATCAATTTGGGACATCCCGAAGAGGAGGGATTGGACAAATCGCGCACGGCTTTTTTTGATGAAATGAAACGCTGCGAACAATTAGGGTTAAATCGATTGAATTTTCATCCCGGTAGCCATTTGAATAAAATGCCTATTGATGCATGTCTCGATCGGATTGCCGAATCCATCAACTTATCGTTAGAAAAATCAAATGGCGTTATAGCAGTTATCGAAAATACCGCCGGGCAAGGAACCAATTTGGGACATACTTTTGAGCAAATCGCCCACATTATCAATAAAGTGGAAGATAAAAGTAGGGTAGGAGTTTGTTTGGATACGGCTCACACGCTGGCAGCAGGTTATGAGATAAGAACCCGTGAAGGATTTGAGGATACTTTCCGTAAATTCGATGAGATTATCGGTTTTCATTACCTGAAAGGTATGCATATAAATGATTCCAAAAAAGAACTTGCATCGCGTGTTGATCGTCATGATAGCATTGGGAAAGGTTTGATGAATATGGATTTATTTGGTTTTATTATGAACGATAGTCGTTTCAATAATATACCGCTTATTTTGGAAACTCCCGATGAAAGTCTGTGGTCCGAAGAAATACAGTTACTTTACTCACTGATTCATAACTAACTCATCATTTTTTCCATGTATTATTTAATGCCCATTATTTTCCTGTTGGGAATCATAGCTATTGCGTTTGAGGATAAGATTAAGATAAATAAATCTGCAACCGCGCTCTTTATGAGTATCGCGCTTTGGCTGATGCTGGGAGTTGGCTCGCAGAATATTTTTGTAGAACGACAAAATCCCGATTTTCTACATTTTGTTAAACAGATGGAATTGGAAAATCTTTCTGTAAAAGATCAGATCGTGCGTTTTTTAACCGAAAAGGCTTTTATACCACATTTGGGCGACGTATCGCAAACTTTGTTTTTTGTAATGTGCTCGTTACTTATTGTGAATATTGTAGATAAACATGGGGGTTTTTTGGCAATTTCTCGGATATTGCGTACCGAAAATAAACGTAAACTGCTATGGATGATTGGATTATCATCATTTTTCTTTTCGGCTTTGCTCGATAACTTAGCGGCTGCTATTGTACTTATTGCCGTTCTTCGAAAGTTGGTTCCCGATCATACCGATCGCATGAAATATGCCAGTATTATTGTCTTGGCGGCAAATGCAGGCGGCTCTTGGTCACCTATCGGCGATGTTACTACTTTGTTGCTATGGACGGGCGGAAATATCACGGCATGGCATCAGATATCGCATTTATTTCTGCCGGCATTGGCTAATTTGTTGGTAGCGTTGATAATTGCACACTTTTGGTTGTTTAAGAAAGGAATTGTGTTGCGACAAAGTAGCAATGTTTCTGATGATGATATTTATATTAGACATTATACTGAATAAAATTCTATATGTTTCAAATTCAGAGACATTGACATT
>JAUNUM010000064.1 GCA_030538215.1 Bacteroidia bacterium | reverse complement strand
CTTTTGAAAGTGGATTTAATACCAAATCGGCATTTAATCGTGTTTTTAAGAAAACAACCGGAATGACTCCTACCGAATTCAAGAGACAGTCTTAACGGTTTATTTTCAGCCGTATGTGTGTTATTGAAAAGTCTTATTTACAAAATAGGACTTTTTTTTATTAAAAAAAAGTACTCAATTACAAAGTAGGTCGTATGAGAAACCCCAGAATCGTACTTTTGTTTCAAGAAATTTTATTACTAACTTTTTAAAAACAAAATTAAAATGAAAACAAAAGAAATGAATCTTGAAACAACCAATGTACAAAACGTACACACACGCAAAAAATCTCTTAAGGGTGTATTATCGGTATTGTTCGTAATCGTTATGTTATTTTTTGTGTCAATGCCTGCATCTGCGCATTGTGATTCGTATGATGGCCCAGTTATTAAAGATGCCATGAAGGCATTGGAAACAAATAATGTAAATTTAGTTTTCAAGTGGATTACTCAGGAACAGGAAAAAGAAATCGTGAACTTGTTTGATAAAACCTACAGCTTAAAGAGAGGCGATAAGGAAATTTATTCAATTGTTGAAAAACATTTTCTTGAAACATTGGTAAGATTACATCGCGAAACGGAAGGTGCACCTTACACCGGATTGAAACCTGCCGGAACCACTAAACAAATTGTAATGTTGAGCGATAAAGCCATCGAAAACAACGATATTGATGGTTTACTCGGAAAACTTAATAATCATATCGCGACGGTTATCAAGGAAAAATACCACAAAGTGGAAACGCTGAACAAGATAAAAGATAATTCTGCTGAAGAAGGGCGGGCTTATGTAGAAGCTTATGTCGATTATACACATTCACTTGAAGCGCTTCACGATATTTTAGAACATGGCGGTGGACATAATCATTAAGATTAATTTTGAGTTAATTTAAATATAATTTTGGTGCGTTGTGCTTGAATACCGAAAATAGAAAGAAAAGATAGTAGGATGTAAATGAGTGTCTTATTCATAAATGAGATGAATTGTTTAGATTGATTTTGACAAAAATACGAAAAAAACGCTATTTTTGTATTATAAACATTTATTTAGCCATGCGAATAAAAGAAATATTACAAATTATAGAAAATCTGGCGCCGATTTCGTTGCAAGAAAGTTTTGACAATAGCGGATTGCAGGTTGGCGATGTAAATCGTGAAGCTACTGGTGCTTTGTTCTGTTTAGATGTAACGGAGAGTGTGATTGACGAAGCCATTTCGCTGGGATGCAATCTAATAATTTCTCATCATCCATTGGCATTTAAACCGTTTAAATCGTTAACGGGGCGAACTTATGTTGAGCGCTGTATGATAAAAGCCATAAAACATGATATTGTGGTTTATGCCGCACACACCAACTTGGATAATGCCGTGCAGGGAGTGAATTTTAAACTTGCCGAAATGCTGGGTTTGCAGCAAGTTAGAATTCTAAGCCCGCAGAAAGATGCATTGCTGAAATTGGTTTCGTTTGTTCCGGAATCACATGCCGAATATGTTCGGAATGCTTTGTTTAATGCCGGTGCAGGAAATATTGGAAATTACGACTCTTGTAGTTTTAATTTGCACGGCGAAGGCACCTTCAGGGCTAATGAATCGGCAGATCCTTTTGTGGGAGAAATCGGCAAATTACATGTTGAAAAAGAGGTCAGAATAGAAACTGTTTTGCCTAAGTTTAAGCAAGCCGATATTTTACGAGCATTATTGTCTGTTCATCCATACGAAGAGCCGGCTTACGATTTTTATTCATTGAAAAATGATTGGGCACAGGCCGGAAGCGGAGTGGTGGGCGTTTTGCCCGAACCGATGCCCGAACAGGAGTTTTTATATTTACTAAAAGATGTATTTAATTTGCCAACCATACGTCATAATAAATTGCAGAATCGAGAAATTCACGATGTGGCGTTATGTGGCGGTTCCGGCGCTTTTCTTATTCCTGAGGCTATCAGCTACGGTGCCGATGCATTTATCACGGGTGAAGCTAAATACAACGATTTTTTTGATGTAGAAGGGCGTTTATTACTCGCCGTTGTGGGACATTACGAGTCGGAAATTTGCACAAAAGATATCTTTTTCGATATAATTTCAGAAAAAATTCCTACCTTTGCAGTTCATAAATCGGCATTCGATTCGAATCCCGTAAAATATCTGTAAAAGAAAGCGGTCTGACTTATTCCCGCAGTTACAGAGAATGTGGTAACGAAACGTTAATATATCGTTTGGTTACTGCATTTTTTTATAGTAGAGGCACGGCACGCCTCTATCAATATAATAAAAACAACAAAAATAAAATAATATGGCAACAAGAAAAAAAACTACAGTAGAAGATATAGCGGTTGATGAGAAGCTGAAATCGTTATACAAATTGCAAACTTATCTTTCCGAAATCGATAAAATTAAAACATTAAGGGGCGAACTTCCGCTTGAAGTAGCCGACCTTGACGACGAAATTGCTGGATTAGGAACGCGTATCAATAAATTTGAACTTGATTTGAAAGAATTGAGCGATATGACTAAGGGCGAAAAAATTAAAATAGAATCGAGCAAAACAAAAATCGAAAGATACAATAAGCAACTCGAAAATGTTCGGAACAGTAAAGAGTTCGACCATTTATCGAAAGAAGTGGAATTTGAAACGCTTGAAATTGAATTGGCAGAAAAGCATATTCGCGAGAATGCACACGCTGAAAAAAACATCAAAGAACAAATTACTGCTGCCAACGAACTTTTAAATGAAAAAAATATTGATCTGGAAGCTAAGAAAAAAGAACTCGACGATATAGTATCGGAAACTAAAACACAGGAAGAGAAAATTCGTGAAAAGGCCAAAAAAACCGAAACAATTATCGAACCGCGTTTGCTCACCGCTTTCAAACGAATTCGCAAAAATGCTCGTAATGGCTTGGGAATTGTGCCCATTCAGCGTGGCGCCTGCGGCGGTTGTTTCAATAAAATTCCGCCACAGAAGCAAATGGATATTAAGATGGGTAAAAAAATTATCGTTTGTGAATACTGTGGACGTATTATGATTGATCCTGAATTGGCGGGAATTAAGATAGACTGAGTATAGCAAAAACAGGGTTTTCAAATTACGAAAACCCTGTTTTTTTATAAATTGGTTTTGTGCTTTATAAACGTCCCGTTCTCTAATTCTTCGAATGCAAAATTCAACTCCTCCAGCGTATTCATCACAACAGGGCCGCCCCACGCTATAGGCTCGTTCAATGATTCGCCCGACAGCAAAAAAAGCCGTAATCCTTCGCCTTCGGCGTTGAAAATCAGTTGTTCGCCTTTGTCGAACAAAACGGCGGAATGCGATTGTATGGGCGATAACTTTTCACCCGTTGTTCCGTTACCGTCGATAATATAAGTAAATACGTTTTCGTTAGATTTTGCAGGAATTACCATCGTTTTTCCCGGATAAACCATAACATCGAGATAAAGCACTTGTACAAAATCGGCTTGCATGGCGCCTTGAGTTCCTTTATAAACACCGGAAATAACCTTAATTTCTCCATTTTCGTCTTTCAGTATCGGAACCATATCGGCTGTGATGTCGCGATATTTTGGTTCGGTCATTTTGTCTTTTGCAGGCAGATTTACCCAAAGCTGTGCTCCCAACATTCGATTTGATGCAATAGGCATTTCCTGATGTAGAATTCCGCTTCCAGCAGTCATCCATTGGCAGCCGCCGGCCGTTATTGTGCCTTTATTTCCAAGACTGTCTTCGTGGTCAATTCTTCCGCTAATTAAGTAGGTGACAGTTTCAATTCCACGGTGTGGATGCCAAGGAAATCCTTTTATGTAATCTTCCGGATTTGTTGAATCAAACGCATCGAGCATTAGAAAAGGGTCGAAGTTTTTTGTATCCCGATATCCGAAAACCCTTACCAAGTGTACGCCTGCGCCATCAATTTGGCGAGACCCTTTTACCACTTTTGTTATTTCTCTTGTTTTCATTTGTTTTTTTGTCTGCAAGTTACCACATTTTTTCTAAATATAAAAAAATATAAATAAACCATTTAATAGTGATTTTGACTTTGAAAGTCATCATTTTTTTAGCATATTTGTAGTACCATTAATTGGAACCGTCGTGGCACTATTTGGAAGAAGTTTTCAATATTATTTGGGTTATGCGCTAAGTGGTGGCGGTGCAAAGGGATTTGCTCATTTAGGTGCTTTCAAGGTATTTGAGAGTTATGGGCTAAAACCCGATGTTATTGCCGGAACCAGTGCCGGCGCATTGGCCGGAGTTTTTTACGCCGATGGCTTTACTCCCGATGAAATAGGTGAACTTTTCAAAAAAAGTGAACTCCGAAAATTTGTTGAATTTTCCATTCCAAAATCAGGTTTTTTTAAGACTACAGGTGTTGCCAAATTTCTGCAAGACAATCTTAGATCTTCGACTTTTGAACAGTTGCAAGTTCCGTTTAAGGTTGTGGTAACAGATTGGAAAAATGGTGAAACCGTTGTTATCTCGGAGGGCAGATCGCTTGTTGATGCTGTGGTGGCATCGTGCTCTGTTCCGCTTGTTTTTAATCCCACCTATATTGATGATATTCCTTATGTAGATGGCGGATTGATGAAAAACTTTCCGGTATCCGTCATCAGAAATCAATGCAAGTATATTATTGGTGTGAATGTTTCGTTAACTACACCTTTAACCGAAAAAAACAACTTGAAAACCAGTGCCGAACGTGTTTTTAAACTAATGTCGAGTTCCAATACAATATTGGACAAAAGTTTATGCGATATTCTTGTGGAAGCAACAGAAGCACAAAAATATTTTATGTTCGATTTAAATAATATAGACAAAATAAAAGAAATAGGATACGAATGTGCTGCAGAAGCGCTCGGAGAAGAGAAATCATTACATATTGTCAGAAGATATCATCGGCATTGTCAATTGGAAGAAAAAGTGAAGCAGCGAATTAATCAACTAAAACAAAGAACTTTATGAACTCCCATAAAATATTTATTTATCAGGTGTTGCCCCGTTTGCTCGGAAATAAGCAAACCAACAACATTCAAAACGGAACCATAGACGAAAACGGATGTGGAAAATTCAACGATATAACAGGTAGATTTCTTAATCAGTTAAAGAAAAACGGATATTCTCACGTTTGGCTTATCGGAATTTTGGCGCACGCGTCCGCAACAGATTACACAAAATATGGTATTCCGAAAGAGTATCCCGAAATAATAAAAGGCAATGCCGGATCTCCTTACGCCGTGCGTGATGTTTACGATGTTGATCCTGATTTGGCAGTAAATGTAAACGATCGGATGCGTGAATTTGAAGCCGTTGTAGATCGTATTCACAATGCCGGAATGCAGGTGATTATTGATTTTGTTCCTAATCATTTGGCACGAAATTATAAATCGATAAATCGCCCGAAAGGAGCTAAAGAATTTGGCAGTAAAGATGATACTTCGATGGCTTTTTCGCCCAATAATAATTTTTATTATCTGCCGGGTGAAGAGTTGGAAATACAGTTTCCGGTGCGAAAAATGGCTGATGTTACCTACAAAGAATCGCCGGCAAAAGTCACCGGCAACGATTGTTTTACCAATAAACCCACGCAATACGACTGGTACGAAACTGTGAAACTAAACTACGGCGTTGATATACAAAAGGGCTCTACATCGCATTTTATGGAAATTCCCGATACGTGGAAAAAAATGAAAGATGTATTGATGTTTTGGTCGAAAAAAAACGTGGATGGTTTTCGGGTAGATATGGCAGAAATGGTTCCGCTGGAGTTTTGGCAATGGGCAATTCCGCAAGTGAAAAAGAAATTTCCGGATATTATTTTTCTGGCTGAGATTTACAATCCCGATGCTTATCGTACATTTCTTGCCAATAATATCTTTGACTATTTATATGATAAAGTAGGGTTATATGATGTTTTGCGTGATGTTGCCTGCGGTTATCGTCCCTCTTCGGATATTACTTTCACATTGAGTAATGTGGGTGATATTCAGCACAAAATGCTCAACTTTATCGAAAATCATGATGAGCAGCGTGTTGCATCGGATTATTTTCTGAGAAATGGGAAAAATGGAGAAGCTAGCATGATTGTTACCGCTTGCGTAAATGCGAATCCCGTAATGATTTATTTTGGGCAAGAACTGGGTGAACGAGGAATGGATGAAGAGGGTTTTAGCGGTAAAAATGGGCGTACTTCCATTTTCGATTATTGGTCAATTGACACTATCCGGCGCTGGAACAACAATGGAAAATGGAACAACGCTTTGCTGACGAAAGAAGAAGTTGAGTTGCAGAAGTTTTATACTAAATTACTCACTTTGTGTAATAAAGAGAAAGCGCTTAGTCGAGGACTTTTTTATGATTTAATGTCGGCAAACTACGAAAACAATGAATTTGATTCTACCAAGCAATTTGCATTTTTACGCGGTACAGAAAATGAATTGATTTTAACTGTTGTTAATTTCGATAATAAAGATGCCGAAATTGTGGTAAATATTCCCAATCATGCGTTTGATTTCTTTAAAGTGTCTCATAACAAGGATTTTACTGCATCTCCGTTATTGCTAAACAGTAAAGTGAAAATTCCCTTTTCGAGAAATAATCCTATTCGGGTAACTGTTTCGGCAAATTCGGGCGAACTATACAAAATTTCTACTTTATAAACATTTATTAGAATTAAGTTTGTATTTTTGTCCAATATATAGACCATTATAAAGAGAGAATCAACCAATAATTTATTAACTAAATCATTATCAATAAGTCATGCAAGACAAACCGTTTAAAATTTTTTCGGGAACAAAATCACGTTATTTTGCCGAGAAGGTTTGCAATAGTTTAGGGTGTCCGTTAGGGAATATGATTATCGAACATTTTGCCGACGGAGAGTTTTCTGTTTCTTACGAAGAATCCATTCGTGGAAGGCAGGTTTTTCTTATTCAGTCCACTTTTCCCAATTCCGATAATTTAATGGAATTGTTGCTGATGATAGATGCTGCCAAGCGCGCATCAGCGAAATCCATTATCGCCGTTATTCCTTATTTTGGATGGGCGCGCCAAGACAGGAAAGATAAGCCGCGCGTGAGTATCGGAGCTAAGCTTATTGCCGATATGCTTGGCACGGCAGGCATTAATCGATTAATTACGATGGATTTGCATGCCGACCAAATTCAGGGATTTTTTAACGTGCCTGTGGATCACTTGTATGCATCGGGAGTTTTTGTGGATTATATGAAAACTTTCAATCAGGATAATTTGGTAATCGCTACGCCCGATGTGGGTGGAACCAAGCGTGCCAGCGCGTATGCTAAGTTTTTGGGTTGTCCCATGGTTATTTGTTACAAGATTAGAAAAAAAGCAAATGTTATTTCCGATATGCAGATTATTGGTGATGTAGAAGGTATGGATGTGTTGTTGATAGACGATATTGTTGATACTGCCGGCACCATGACCAAAGCTGCCGAATTGATGATACAGAACGGTGCAAAATCCGTGAGAGCTATTGCCAGCCATGCCGTAATGTCTGATCCTGCGAGTGATCGAGTTGACACATCAGCTCTTACCGAAATTATTTTTACCGATAGCATTCCTTATACGAAATCGTGCAGTAAAGTAAAAGTTTTATCTGTTGCCGATATGTTTGCTAATGCTATTTTAAGGGTTTGCAACAATGAGTCGATAAGCTCGTTATACGTTGTATAAAATCACATAAAACGCCAAGCTTGCTTGGCGTTTTTCATTTATAAATATAGATATGAGAAAAGTATTGTTAGGTTGTCTTTTTCTACTGATTTTCACATCAGTTGAAGCACAAAAATTAAATTTCAACAAAAACGGTTTATTTAAAATTGCACAATTTACCGACGTGCACTATGTTCACGGTAATCCGAAATCGGATACGGCATTGATGGTAATTCAACGCGTATTGGATGCAGAAAAACCCGATATGGTAATTTTTACCGGCGATATCGTTACCGGAAAACCGGTGAAAAAAGGATGGGATGCTATTACAAAATTAGTTATCGATAGAGAAATTCCGTTTGCCGTTACGTTAGGTAATCACGATGATGAGAACGGCACAACCCGATTTGAACTTGAAAAAATCATCACAAATTATCCGTATAATTGTAATTATACAACAAGCGGACAATTAAGCGGGGTTATGAATAATGTAATTCCTGTTTATGGAAGCGACAAAGATATGCAAGTTAAATCGTTGATTTACTGTTTCGATTCGGGAGCATATTCAACCATTAACGATGTTCCGGGTTACGGATGGATCACTACCGATATTATCGATTGGTACAAGAAACAGAGTTTTCATTTTACCAAACAAAATAATTTTCAACCATTGCCCGCTTTGGCGTATTTTCATATTCCATTACCGGAATACCGCTTGGCATTTAATGATGAAAGCAACAAAAGGGTGGGAGTGCGTAAGGAAGATGAGTGTCCGTCTGATTTAAATTCCGGTATGTTTATCGCCATGAAAGAAATGAGGGACGTAATGGGTACATTCGTTGGGCATGATCACGTAAACGATTATATGGTGAATTATTACGATATTGCGCTAACGTATGGTCGATTTTCCGGTTGGAGAACTACCTATGTTCCTGAAATAAACGGTTCGAGAATTGTGGTGCTGAAAGAGGGTAAACGTGAATTCGATACTTGGATTCGGTTGCTTGATGGAAGTATTGAAAATAAAGTAACCTTTCCAACCGGTTTAATAAACGAGAAGAAGAAAAAGTAGAAAATAGTTTCTAAGATAAATACGCCGTATAATGCTAAGTTGTGTGGCACATTTTTTATCTTCTATAAATTGGGATGTATTCTTTCTTTAACCGTTTGGACAAGACATTACCTTTTTGTGCCTTTTTATAGAGTTTTTCAAGAGATTTTATTCTGTCTTTTCCCGGGTTAAAATTATCGGAAAGTAGAATGATGGATATGGTTTCTTCGTCTTCGTGCTTTACTTTAAAAGCAACTGTTTGGTTTTCGATAACATTATTCTTGGCGAGTTTTACTAAAAAGTTTTTTCCCTGAACAACATTAAAAACAATATCATCGTAACCTAAATTTGATACTTTTATTTTCTTGATTTTGTGATCTTTGGCTTGTATGGATTTACCTTGATTATTGGTTATATTTCCCCGAATAACTTTATCGGACTCTGATAGAAATTCGGTTAATGCACCTTGAATAGAATAGTTTTCCGAATCAACTATTTTCACAACAATGGTGTCTTTTTTAGAGCTGTCAATTGACTCGAAGATCGATTTCTTACCTGAATAATCAGAAGCATTTATCAGCAGATAATCATCGAAATATTCATATTCTCCTTCACCAACCATTTGTGTAAACAATGCTCCAAAACCGCTCACATTAAATATTACTTTTCCATTGGAAAAAGATAAAGAATCGGTTTTGTCTTTATAATTGCCATTAAAGTCCTGAGAAAGAATAGGAAATGATATCAAAGAAAAAATAAGAACAATAAAATACTTTTTCATATTATAGGGAATAACTCATAAGTTTGTTTCAATGTTACAAAAATAACATTTTTTATAAATAGGTTGTGTTAAAATCTCCTGTTATTTTGCAAGTTTCTCAATATTCGAATTAAATTTTCTTCCGACGGACAATCTATTTCCTTTATATGAAATATTGTTTTCTGCATATTGGTTTGCTTTTGGCACCACTGCTTTTCCTAAAAACAAAAGCAGCTAAACAGCTGCTTTTGCCAAGTATCATAAAAAAGAGTAGGGAGGTTAATCTTCCTTCTCTTCTGCTTCGTATTCTTTCAAGAGTTTATCTTGAACATCGGAAGGAACAAGTTCGTATTCTGAAAACTTCATGGTGAAAGATGCACGTCCACCGGTAAGTGAACTCAACGATGTTGAATAAGTTGACATCTCTTTCAATGGAACACGAGCTTTCAGTTTTTCGAATCCTTTCTCGCTTTCCATACCCATGATCATAGCGCGACGTCCTTGTAAATCACTCATAACATCGCCCATATAATCACTGGGAACAGAAACCACCACGTCGTAAATCGGCTCTAAAATTTTTGGTCCGGCATTTCTAAATGCAGTGCTAAAAGCATTACGTCCGGCAAGCATAAATGAAATTTCGTTGGAGTCAACCGGGTGCATTTTCCCATCATAAACAATAACGCGCACGTCACGGGCATAAGATCCGGTAAGCGGGCCTTGCTCCATGCGTCCCATAATTCCTTTCAGAATAGCCGGAAGGAATCGGGCATCAATAGAACCACCAACAATACTGTTCACAAACACCAGTTTACCGCCCCAATCCAAAGCAACTTCCTGCACATCGCGAGCCTGAATCTTAAATTCCTGCCCGTTGAAACGATAAATTTCCGGCATCGGCATACCTTCGGTATATGGCTCAACTATGAGATGTACTTCACCAAATTGACCAGCACCACCCGATTGTTTTTTGTGGCGATAATCGGCACGAGACTGCTTTGTGATGGTTTCGCGATATGGAATTTTCGGTTCAAGGAAGTCGATTTCAATTTTATCGTTATTTTCGAGACGCCACTTCATGGTTCTCAAATGGAATTCGCCTTGTCCTGAAACAATAGTTTGCTTCAACTCTTTTGAAATCTCAATAATCAGCGATGGATCTTCCTCCTTCATGCGAGTAAGTGCTTCGTTGAGCTTTTCGGAATCCGATTCCGATTTGGATTTCACCGCTCTGCGATAACGTGGTTCGGGAAATTGAATAAAACTGAACTTGTTATCTACACCTTTGGAATTTAACGTGTTTCCGGTGCGGACATCTTTTAATTTAACAGCAGCAGCAATGCTACCGGCTTCCAATTCTTCAGCTTTGGTGCGCATTTGTCCGGCAACCAGATACAACTGTGCAATGCGTTCTTTCGAACTTCTGTTGGCATTGCTTAGGTCGTCGCCTTCTTTCACTTTTCCACTCATTACTTTAAAGTAAGAAACTTCTCCAATGTGCGGTTCAACAGTAGTTTTGAAGAAAAATAGACTTGTGGGCGCACTCGAATCGGGTTCTATTGTGTCTCCGTTGGTATTTTGAGGAGCTGTAACTTGATTGGGCGAAGGAGCAGCTAAAGTAAGAAAGTTCATAAGTCTGTGTACAGCCATATTTTTTTCTGCCGATACACAGAAAACAGGAAACAGGCTGCGACTAATCATTCCTTTTTGAATGCCTTCGAGCATTTCTTCTTCGCTTAGCGTACCTTGATCGAAGTATTTCTCCATCAATGTTTCGTCATTTTCAGCAGCTGCTTCCAATAATACTTGGTAATATTCTCCGGCTTTATCTTTTTCGTCTTCAGGAATCTCTAATACGTCGGGAGCTGTTGCCCCGGGTTTCCACTTATACATTTTTTGCTTAAGCACATCAATTATTGCGTCGAATGCCAAGCCGCTTCCGGTAGGATATTGTATAGGAATAACCTTACTTCCGTAAAATTCTTTTAGGTTGGTAATTGTGTTTTCGAAATCGGCTTTTTCGTGGTCAATACGGTTCAAAACAAACATAAGTGGTTTGTGAAGTGCCTCTATCTGACGGAATTGATTGATAGTTCCCACTTCTACTCCGCTGGTAGCATCAATAAGCATCAAAGACATATCGGTAACACCAAGTGCCGATGCAATATTTCCGGAGAAATCATCTGAACCCGGACAATCGATATAGGTCATCAATTTGTTTTTCCACTCATATGAAAATACGGTTGAAAATACCGAATAGCCGTACTCTTTTTCAACAGGAAAATAGTCACTTACGGTGTTTTTTCCATCTATCGTACCGCGTCGTTTTATGAGACCACACTCGAAAAGCATAGCTTCAGCGAGAGTGGTCTTACCTGATCCCGAATTGCCAACAATAGCAATATTCTTGATTTCGTTTGTTTTGTAAACTTTCATGATTAATAAAATTTATGTATTCAAATTTATAAGTCTCTATAACAAAACGACTTTGCTCCTTTTTAAAGATACAAAGCCGTACTGCAAAAATAGCGATGCAAGTTAGCCATTTTTAACGATATTTTTTCATATAGAAAATATGTTTTATAACATATGTTTGATGCGTTTTAGCTTGTTAATAAATGGAAAACTTAAGTGAGAAAGATAAATTTTTTAAAACAATTTTCCTTGTCGATTTGTTTTTACTAAAATATTTTTACTGGTTCCTTATAAAATAGAAGCAAACAATAATGAAACTATTTTTCAATGAAACTATTGAGGAAGCGCTGAAACAATTCAATGTTTCTCTCGATACGGGACTCTCTTCTACTGAAGTGAAACAAAAACTCGAAGAGTTCGGCCCCAATCAATTAGCATCCAAAAAGCATAAAACGCTTGCCGCCATGTTTTTTGAGCAGTTCAAAAGCAGCATGGTAGTGATTCTGCTTATCGCGGCCGGAATTTCGGGATACATCGGAATACACGAAGGCGAAGGCGTAACCGAAGCCGTCATAATTCTGGCAATTTTGGTAGTAAATGCCATTATCGGCGTGTGGCAGGAAAAGAAAGCGCAGTCGTCGCTCGAAGCGCTGAACCGCATGAGTGCACCGCACTCTAAAGTGTTGCGCGACGGTTCCGTTACCGAAATCGTTTCCACCGAAATTGTTCCCGGCGACATTGTAGTGCTCGATACCGGCGATATTATCCCTGCCGATATGCGATTGGTGGAAGCCGTAAATTTGAAAATTCAGGAATCGGCGCTCACTGGCGAATCGGTTCCGGTGGAAAAGAATACCGATACGATTGAAGCGGCCGAAGTTCCACTAGGTGATCGCGAAAACATGGCGTTCTCCACAAGCGTAGTTACGTACGGACGCGGAAAAGGCGTAATCGTGGGCACAGGAATGAATACCGAAGTGGGTAAAATTGCCACTATGTTGCAGGATACGGTCGCTACCGAAACGCCTATGAGTAAACGCTTGGAACAACTCGGGAAAATTCTGGGTTATGTGGCCTTGGGCATCTGTTTGCTGATTTTTGGCGTGGGAATGTTGTACGGAAACAACTGGCTCGAAATGTTTATGATGGCCGTCAGTCTTGCCGTTGCCGCTATTCCCGAAGGATTGCAGATTGTTTCCACCATTGTGCTTGCCATTGGTGTGCAGCGCTTGGTGAAACTCAACGCTATTGTGCGTACGCTTCCGTCGGTGGAAACGCTGGGAAGCACTACCGTAATTTGTTCCGATAAAACGGGCACGCTCACGCAAAACAAAATGACCGTGGTGGAAGGCTGGACAGGTGGAAATACCATCGATTTCAGAAATCCCCCGGTTCCCGAAGAGCTCAACGATGACGAAAAAACGCTCATCAACTCATCGCTGTTGTGTACCGATGCACACCTGAAAATGACATCGGAAGGCGGACACGAAACCGTGGGCGACCCCACCGAAACCGCCATCGTGGATATCGCGCTCGATTTGAATATCAACAAAAACGAACTCGAAAAACAATTTCCGCGCGTTTCGGAAGTACCGTTCGATTCCGATCGTAAACGCATGACCACCATTAATAAAATGGAAGACGGCAAATTGCGCGCGAACGTGAAAGGCGGTTTGGACGAAGTGTTGGCTGCGACTACGCATATTTTGATGCACAGCAACGTTCGTCCCATTACCGAAGAAGACATCACAACCATCAAGCGCGAAAACGAACGCATGGCCAAATCGGCACTGCGTGTACTTTCAATAGCGTACAAAGATTTGGATGTCGTTCCTGTCGATGTGAGTGCTGAAACTGTGGAGAACAACCTCATTTTTACCGGTCTGCTCGGCATGATAGATCCGGCACGTCCCGAAGTGGTGGAAGCCGTTCGTAAGTGTGAAACGGCAGGCATTAAACCGGTTATGATTACGGGCGACCATAAAGTTACTGCCGTGGCAATCGCCGATGAAATCGGAATATTTAAAGATGGCGATAAATCTATTACAGGTGTAAACCTGCAGGATATGTCGGACGAAGAGTTGTATCGCGATGTGGAAAAATATTCGGTGTACGCCCGCGTAGCGCCCGAACACAAAGTACGCATCGTGAAAGCGTGGCAGTCGCACGGCGACATTGTTGCCATGACCGGCGACGGCGTGAACGATGCGCCCGCGCTCAAACAGGCAGATATCGGCGTATCGATGGGAATTGTGGGAACGGAAGTGGCCAAAGATGCATCGGATGTAATTCTTACCGATGACAACTTCGCCACCATTGTAGATGCCGTGGAAGAAGGCCGTCGTATTTACGACAATATCCTCAAAGCTATTCAGTTTTTGCTGTCGGCAAATGTGGGCGAAGTATTGCTGATTCTTATCGCATCGGTTTTCAATCTCGGTAATCCGCTCACACCAATTATGATTTTGTGGGTAAACCTCGTAACCGACAGTTTACCGGCGCTTGCGCTCAGCATGGACCCGGCCGAAAAAGATATTATGACCCGCCGTCCGCGCGACCCGAAACAGGGATTCTTTACCAAAGGAATGGTGTGGCGCATTGTTTATCAGGGATTTACTATCGGATTAATATCGCTCTTCGCTTATCTGCTCGGTTATCACGATGGCGGACAAACCCTCGGTCAAACCATGGCGTTTGCTGTGCTGGCGTTCTCGCAATTGATTCACGTACGCAACCTGCATTCCAACCGATTATCGTCGTTCCGCACGAGTATTTTCAGTAACAAAATGTTATTGCTTGCCATTCTGGCATCGGCTGCGTTGATGCTAATTGTGTTGTTCGTACCGACAATCCGCGATATTTTCGGTCTCGAAGTGATGGATATGACGCACTGGTTGTATGTGATTGGATTATCATTCGTTCCGGTTGTAGTGGTTGAAATTGTAAAGCTGCTCAGAATTAATCAAACGAAAGATGAGTATTAGAAAAAACAGTGGGGGTTGTCTTTTAAACAGCCCCTTATTTTTTTAAAGATACTTGATTTAACGCAATTAGTTTAAAACTGTAGCATTTCCAATTCCACTATTGGTGCAATTACTTCCCTATGCGGTGAATCGAACCCCGCGAGAACCATTTTTTTCAATTCCACTATTGGTACAATTACTTCAAAAAGTTGTAGTAACCTTGTAAAACTTTTCAATTCAATTATTGTACGATTAAAAGCGTGGCGAATCGCCTATTTATCTTTCTGATCTCGCATTTCAATTCAATTATTGTACGATTAAAAGGTTTCGCGGTTCCGCCAAGTCAGTGCATTTCATGTATTTCAATTCAATTATTGTACGATTAAAAGCTTCCGCCTTTTTCTTGTCCGCAAGGATAAGGCGAAATTTCAATTCAATTATTGTACGATTAAAAGCGAATTTAGAGCTTCCGTTGTGGCGAATTATCGCTTATTTCAATTCAATTATTGTACGATTAAAAGAATTCGCCGACATCCATATCATCAAAATAGCGTGATATTTCAATTCAATTATTGTACGATTAAAAGAGTAGGTATCTTCTTTTTTGTCCTTGTTGTATTTGTATTTCAATTCAATTATTGTACGATTAAAAGAATACCACGAAAACAGGATTGAAAAAGATAAGCTAATTTCAATTCAATTATTGTACGATTAAAAGATCTATAATTCAAAAAATAAATGTACATCTGATGGAATTTCAATTCAATTATTGTACGATTAAAAGAAAAACAGAATTATGTCGAAGATTCATTTAAAAAATTTCAATTCAATTATTGTACGATTAAAAGCTCCCGATGAGTTGGCTTATGATCGTTTGGCTGCCATTTCAATTCAATTATTGTACGATTAAAAGATACACACTCGAGCAAGAGAAGCGCGCCAAGTATGATTTCAATTCAATTATTGTACGATTAAAAGATAATGCGCCAGACAGATTTGTAAATTATTCATCTATCTAATTTCAATTCAATTATTGTACGATTAAAAGCCAGTTCTTTGGTAAGGTGTTTTCTTTCTTGTTTTTATTTCAATTCAATTATTGTACGATTAAAAGATTTCCCTGTTCTTCCACACTCATAACCATAAAAATTTCAATTCAATTATTGTACGATTAAAAGAAGCTACGTATTCCGACTCGGGGATGCGATGTTCTATTTCAATTCAATTATTGTACGATTAAAAGTTTTGGAGCAATCAGAAGAATTGAGCGAGAAGCTTATTTCAATTCAATTATTGTACGATTAAAAGCATAATATTTGCTCAAGATTAATTTCCACCCGCGATATTTCAATTCAATTATTGTACGATTAAAAGCTCGCCCGTGATGCCGTTTGCCGTGAATATTTCTTATTTCAATTCAATTATTGTACGATTAAAAGATCAAGTTGGATGTTATCGAAAACGTGGATTTGAATTTCAATTCAATTATTGTACGATTAAAAGCGGGGCGTTCAGATACTAACTTCAACATCAAAACGCTATTTCAATTCAATTATTGTACGATTAAAAGATATCGGTTAAATCGCTTACCGTTGTTCCGCAGATATTTCAATTCAATTATTGTACGATTAAAAGAAACGCCTCATTGTGCAGTTTGCCGTTCCAGTTTGATTTCAATTCAATTATTGTACGATTAAAAGTTAAAACGATCAGCCTGTGCAGCCCGGCACGCAAATTTCAATTCAATTATTGTACGATTAAAAGAGTTGAGAACGGACACGATGTTTGCGACGGATGCAATTTCAATTCAATTATTGTACGATTAAAAGTGAAAAATCCGATCCCTCGTAAACCAATGAACCGCATTTCAATTCAATTATTGTACGATTAAAAGTGATACTTTCTCTAATAGCATCGTAAGCGTAATCTATTTCAATTCAATTATTGTACGATTAAAAGAAAGCTCCGTTAGAATCGGATTGGAACGCATATCAAAATTTCAATTCAATTATTGTACGATTAAAAGACAATCCATTTGTTACCGATGATCAGGTAGCCGGTATTTCAATTCAATTATTGTACGATTAAAAGATTGAAATGGTTAAGCAAAAAACAGCCGAACAGATATTTCAATTCAATTATTGTACGATTAAAAGCTACTTTAGCTGCCGTTGCCAATGTCACACCACTTATATTTCAATTCAATTATTGTACGATTAAAAGTGATAAATATGCCGGATAATACGCTATTGTACAATATTTCAATTCAATTATTGTACG
>JAUNUM010000169.1 GCA_030538215.1 Bacteroidia bacterium | reverse complement strand
TAAATCGTGTCGATTTATTTATGAATACTATAAACTAATTTGTGTTTGGCACTTAGTTCGATATATATCCAATAATCATCTGATTGCCCATTTGTTTTCTCCATAAATTTATTTTTCAAGATAAAATTAAAGCTATTTTACCTCTGTCCGAATGCTCTGATAGATGGTTTGAAGCAAGAATTTAAACTTTTAATCTTCAATCTTTATTCTTTGGCAAACTATTTGCAGTAATAAAATCTGAATATTTTAAGATTTTTATTACCGAAAGGTAAATGCATATTTTTACAATTATGAAGGAAAACAATAATTATATCAATCCGGAGGAATTGCACGATGACGATATGAACTTGGAGTTAACCGAAGAAAATATTGACGAGTTGAAATCCAAAGTTGAAGACAATCTGGCAGAAGAAATTGATCCGGTACAGGAATTACAAGAGAAATACAACGAGTTAAACAATAGCTATTTACGGCTTCACGCAGAGTTCGATAATTTTCGTAAGCGAACAATGAAAGAAAAAGCCGACATCATAAAAAGCGGTGGAGAGCGCGTGTTAACGGATATGCTGCCGTTTGCCGATGATTTTGAACGTGCATTACAAGCACTTCACGAGGCGGAAGACAAAGCTGCCATGGTGGAAGGAATGGATTTAATTTACTCGAAATTTGTAAATTTTCTAAATCAACACGGTGTGAAAGAAGTTGAAACCGTCGGACAACCTTTCGATGCTGACAGGTTTGAGGCAATAACTACTGTTCCGGTTCAAGATAAATCGCAAAAAGGTCTGGTTATTGATTGCGTACAAAAAGGTTATCAGTTGAACGATAAGATTATCCGTTACCCTAAGGTTATTGTAGGAGAATAAGATGGCAACAAAAAGAGATTATTACGAAATACTGGAAGTCTCAAAGTCGGCATCGGCTGAAGAGATAAAAAAGGCGTATCGCAAGAAAGCCATTCAGTATCACCCCGATAAAAATCCGGGCGACGCTACGGCAGAGGAGAAATTTAAAGAAGCAGCCGAAGCATACGAAGTTCTCAGCGATGAGAACAAACGTGCACGTTACGATCAGTTTGGTCACGCCGGAGTTGGCGGAGCTGCCGGAGGCGGTTTTGGTGGCGGAATGTCAATGGAAGATATTTTTTCGCAATTCGGCGATATTTTTGGAGGTCATTTTGGCGGATTCGGAGGTTTTGGCGGATTCGGCAGATCGGGTAGGCGTACCAATCGCGGTTCCGATCTTCGGGTAAAAGTGAAACTCAATCTGAAAGAAATTCTCAACGGAGTTGAAAAGAAGATAAAGGTGAGAAAGTATGTGGCGTGTTCGCCATGTAGCGGAAATGGATCGGAAAATGGAAATTCCGTTTCAACTTGCTCAACTTGCAATGGAAGTGGTATGGTAACCCGCGTTGCGAATACTATTCTCGGACAAATGCAAACCACCACTACTTGCCCATCTTGCAATGGTGAAGGCAAAACAATTACCAAGAAATGTGCCCATTGCAACGGTGACGGAATTGTACACGATGAGGAGGTGATCTCTATCAAAATCCCTGCCGGCGTGGAAGAAGGAATGCAGCTTTCCATGTCGGGGAAAGGAAATGCGGCTCGTCGTGGCGGTATTAACGGCGATTTGCTAATTTTGGTGGAGGAAGAGGAAGATCCGGACTTAATTCGCGACCACAACGATGTTATTTACAATCTTTTTATCAGTTTTCCTACTGCTGCATTGGGCGGAACGGTAGAAGTTCCTACCATTGAAGGTGTGGCGAAAGTAAAAATTGATCCGGGAACACAGCCGGGTAAGGTTTTGCGCCTGCGCAACAAAGGATTACCTACGATAAATGGCTATGGTACCGGCGATGAACTTATAAACGTAAATGTTTATGTTCCTGAGAATCTAAGTGATGTTGAAAAGAAGAAGATAGAAGAAATGGATAAGTCGCCTAATTTTGTACCGTCAAAATCGGCAAAAAAAAGCGTTTTCAACAAATTCAAAAAGATGTTTGATTAAAGCCATATCATTTACCGTTTGGTGAATCCCGCACCGTAGAGACGGTGTGCACACCGTCTCTACAATGGGCCGTAGGCTGATGATTTGATAAATG
>JAUNUM010000168.1 GCA_030538215.1 Bacteroidia bacterium | reverse complement strand
CTCTTTTTTATTAACCCTTTCCCCACAGGCGTTTTGTAGGAGAGAGAGGGATAATACTAATACCGTAAAGTTGGATATAAAAAAAACTTACAACGGCAACATCAGCGCCACTAGGTGGAAAGCGGGAACGGAAACCGCAGAACGCGGCTATAAATTCCCCTACGACGGATTGAACCGCCTCACTGCCGCCCATTACGGCGAAGGAACATCGCTCGCCGCCAATCTCAACCGCTACAACGAGTTGGTTGCTTACGACAAAACCGACAATATAAAAACCCTGCGACGGCAGGGCAAACATGATGCCGGTTTCGGGCTGATCGACAACCTCGCCTACGCTTACACCGGAAACAAGCTTACCAAAGTTACCGATGCTACCGCACCTTCCATAACCCATTACGGCACTTTTCATTTTGTGAACGGCGCCAATATACCCGTGGAGTACACCTACGACGCCAACGGCAACCTGAAAAAAGATTACAACAAAAAAATAGTGGATATCCAGTATAATTCGCTAAATTTGCCCAACGGTTTGCAGTTTACCAACGGCAACACCACCAACTACGTGTATAACGCCGCCGGGCAGAAGTTAAGCGTAACTTACCAAACGGCGAAAGCAGGGGTAACCATCCCCATGACCAATGTAATGACACCTTTAGCTCCTGCCAATGTTTTTGCAACCACTAAAACCGATTATTGCGGCAATGTGATTTACGAAAACGGTGCGGTGAGCAAGATTCTGACGAAGGAAGGATACATTACCCTTTCAGGCACCACACCCATCTATCACTACTATCTGAAAGACCATCAAGGCAATAATAGAGTTGTTATAAACCAAGCCGGAACGGTAGAGCAGGTAAATCATTATTATCCTTTTGGCGGATTGTTTGGTGAAGGTCTTCAAGATGAAAAACAGCCGTATAAATATAATGGTAAAGAACTTGACCGTATGCACGGGCTGAATTTATTCGATTACGGGGCAAGGCATTATGATGCAGCATTGGGAAGATGGATGACGGTGGATCCGTTGGCGGAGAAAAATTATCATATTTCTCAATATGCATATAGCAGTAATAACCCTGTGAATAGAATTGATCCGGATGGAAGATTAGATGATTGGATTTATAATAAAGAAACAAAAGAATATATTTGGGATGGGAGAATTACTAATCGAAGTGAGACTCCTAATGGCTATAAATATATTGGACCTTCCTTAAAGAATGTTGATTATCATTATAAGAACACTAATCCTATTAGAGCAATTTTCAAAAACGCAAAATTTGGAGAAGATAGAACTCCATGGGCGGGAGAAATAACTAATGCAATAGATGATCTTACGTCAGTTGAAATGTGGCTTGAATCTCCATCTAAAAATGTTGGGATAGGAGTATTAAAAATAGCTACCAATGTTGCATATAGTATAATCAACTCCCCATATTCTATGTTAACTGGTAAAACTATTGGTGGCTCACCACTAAATTCAACTGAAAGGATGGACGCATTTATTGATGTAGTTCCCGGCCTATTATCTGGTGGGGCTACCAAAACAGGAACAGTTATAAAAACATCAAAAAATAGTTTTATAGGGTTTAATCAATTTATAAAAAAAGTTCCAGACATTACCTCTTCAAAAGGATTACCTGCAGGTATGAAATGGCAAACAAGAGCAGGACAACAATTTCAAAAAAATAAAATAAATCAACAAAGTTTGAGAGATTATGATATGGGTCTAGATGCAACTGGCATAATTTCGAATACTAATAACGAACTTAAAAAGAAAAATTAATCTATGGTTATTTCGCTTGCAAAACATTTAGGAGGCTTTATTCGATGGTTATTAAAGGGATGCAAAACAAATTTAAAAGATGAAATTGAAGGCAATCTTGATGCCACCTGGGGAAATACTTATGATACCGAAAACTATATAATTGGAATTATAACAATTGCAGTAATATTAGGTGTAATCCTTCTTCTACTTATGTAGGTAATTCAAAGTATAGTGATATCTATCTGATAGCTTTTCTGACCCACATCATACACCTACGACGCCAACGGCAACTTGAAGAAAGATTACAACAAAAAAATAGTGGATATCCAGTATAATTCGCTAAATTTGCCCAACGGTTTGCAGTTTACCAACGGCAACACCACCAACTACGT
>JAUNUM010000167.1 GCA_030538215.1 Bacteroidia bacterium | reverse complement strand
AAAACCGTTCGTGCCATGGACGTACTTTTCCCGAAAATCGGCGAAATTATCGGTGGTTCAGAACGAGAAGAAAATTACGATAAATTGATGCAGCGTGTGAAAGAAATGGATATGCATGTCGATCCGATTTGGTGGTATATCGACATCCGCAAATTCGGTACAGCGCCACACGCCGGATTCGGACTGGGTTTCGAACGTTTGATGCTCTTTGTTACTGGAATGACTAACATACGCGATGTAATTCCGTTCCCGAGAACACCGAATAATGCAGATTTTTAAGAAAAAGGTTTAAATGAAAAATATACGCAATTTTTGTATCATAGCTCATATCGATCACGGAAAAAGTACACTTGCCGATCGATTGCTCGAATTTACCAAAACCATTGATAGTAAGGATCTGCAAGCGCAGGTGCTAGATAGCATGGATTTGGAGCGCGAGCGTGGAATTACGATAAAAAGTACGGCGGTGCAAATGAATTATGAGTATGGTGGAGAAAAATACATATTAAATTTAATAGATACTCCGGGGCACGTCGATTTTTCGTACGAAGTTTCCCGATCCATTGCCGCTTGCGAAGGTGCCTTACTCATTGTTGATGCTGCACAAGGAATTCAGGCTCAAACTATCTCCAATGTCTATATGGCTATTGAGAACGATTTAGAAATTATTCCTATTGTCAATAAAATAGACCTGGAAAGTGCGATGCCCGAAGAAGTGGAAGACCAAATTATTGATCTACTTGGAATTCCAAGAACCGATATTATCCGTGCAAGCGGAAAAACAGGAATTGGTATTGAAGAAATACTTGCTGCGGTTATCGATCGTGTGCCCGCACCGCAGGGCGATCCCGATGCTCCGCTTCAGGCACTGATTTTCGATTCGGTTTTCAATCCGTTTCGCGGGATTATTGCTTATTTTAAAATCGTGAATGGCAGTATCGCTAAAGGTGATATGGTGAAGTTTGTAAATACCGGAAAAGAATACGATGCCGATGAAGTAGGTATTCTTCGCCTTGGTATGGAACCTCGTTCGCGTGTGGAATGTGGAAACGTTGGATATATTATTTCGGGAATTAAAACTTCGAAAGAAGTGAAAGTGGGCGATACTATTACGCACGTGAAAAATCCGTGCGATAAAGCTATTGCCGGCTTTGAAGAAGTAAAACCAATGGTTTTTGCCGGTGTTTATCCTATTGAAAGTGAGGATTTTGAAAACTTGCGTGCATCGCTCGAGAAATTGCAATTGAACGATGCGTCGCTCACGTTTCAACCCGAATCTTCGGTTGCTCTGGGTTTTGGTTTTCGTTGCGGTTTCCTTGGCTTATTGCACATGGAGATAATTCAGGAGCGTTTAGAACGTGAGTTTAATATGGATGTGATTACTACCGTTCCCAACGTTTCGTATAAAGTGTACGATAAAAAAGGAAGTATGAAAGAGGTGCACAATCCTGCCGGATTGCCCGATCCTACGCTTATTGAACATATCGACGAACCGTACATCCGCTCATCCATTATTACCAACACAACATATATTGGTCCCATAATGACACTTTGTCTCGGCAAACGTGGTATTCTTATTAAACAGGAATATATTTCGGGCGACAGGGTTGAAATTATTTTCGATTTACCATTGGGCGAAATTGTTATCGATTTTTACGATAAACTGAAAAGTATTTCCAAGGGTTACGCATCTTTCGATTATCATATTCACGATTTCCGTCCTTCAAAACTTGTCAAACTTGATATTTTGCTCAACGGTGAACCGGTAGATGCACTTTCCACGCTTACACATGCCGATAATGCTCAGTCTTTTGGACGCAGGATGTGTGAGAAGCTAAAAGAACTAATCCCCCGCCAACAGTTCGATATTGCTATTCAGGCAGCTATTGGGGCGAAAATTATTGCTCGCGAAACTGTAAAAGCTGTTCGTAAAGATGTTACCGCTAAATGTTACGGTGGCGATATTTCTCGTAAACGAAAATTGCTTGAAAAACAAAAAGAAGGGAAAAAACGAATGAAACAGGTTGGTAACGTAGAAGTTCCACAGAAAGCATTTTTAGCAGTATTGAAACTTGATTAATAAGTTATATAAAACAAAATCTCCCCTGTTTTCCTCGGTTTTTATCATTTACCATGGCTTTTGCTCATAATCATCTGAC
>JAUNUM010000063.1 GCA_030538215.1 Bacteroidia bacterium | reverse complement strand
CCGTGGCTTCGTTTCCGCGGACATTTGGACAACATCTCGGACAACATGCTTATTGGTGCGGTAAACGCTTTCAACGATGAGACCAACAAAGCACTCGATCCCGTAACATTGCAATACTCTGAAGTGCCTGCATTGGCCCGCAAATTTAAAGCCGAAGGCTTAAGCTCTGTGGTAGTTGCCGAAGAAAATTATGGTGAAGGATCATCGCGTGAACATGCCGCTATGGAACCCCGACACCTGAACGTGAAGGTGATTCTGGTAAAATCGTTTGCCCGCATCCACGAAACCAACCTCAAAAAACAGGGAATGCTCGCACTCACTTTTGTGGACAAGGAAGATTACGCAAAAGTACAAGAGAGAGATAAAATAAGCATTATCGGTCTAACTGATTTCACTCCGGGAAAAAACCTAAAAGTGGTGCTCCGTCATCTCGATGGCTCTACCGATGAATTTGAAGCAGCCCACACTTACAACGAACAGCAAATTGGGTGGTTTAAGGCGGGGTCAGCACTAAATTCGATGAAAAAATAGTTCTTCGGTTTGACTTTAAAGACCTTAAAGTCAAACCGAAAAGCCCAAGCTTATGAAAGATTCTTCCAAAGATACCAGCAACAAAAACCGCCTCATTCAAAGAACCGGACATTTTGAGAAGCTGCTTACCTACCAAAAGTCATTGGTTATTTATGACCTAACGTTCTACTTTTGTCATAAATATTTGGAAAGAGGCGACCGCACTATCGATCAAATGATTCAGGCTGCTCGCTCAGGAAAACAAAATATTGCCGAAGGAAGTTCATTTTCCGCTACTTCTAAAAAACTTGAGATGAATTTGATAAATGTTGCAAAATCAAGTTTAAAAGAGCTTCGAGCCGATTATGAAGATTATTTGAGAACTCGCGGTCATAGGATTTGGGAAGATGATTCCGATGAAGTTGAGGCGATGAAAAAGATTGGACGTGAATATAATTCTGATGTTGACTATTTTATGAACATTGCTAAAAGTCGTCCACCCGAAACAGTTGCAAATATGATACGTTGTCTTATTCTTCAAAATGACTTCTTACTTTTCAGGCAATTGGAAGCGTTGGAAAGAGATTTTCTGAGAGAAGGCGGTTTTAGCGAGCGTATGTCGAAAATGAGAAAGGAACAGCTAAAAAAACAGCAATAAATGAATATAATAACAAAAGAATCTGAAGGTTTGCTTGTCCCCAACACCCCCACTATCCCTTTCATCGAAGGCGATGGAATTGGGAAAGAAATTACCGCTTCGGTCAGACTAATTATCGATAAGGCAGTAGAAAAAGCCTATTCTGGCAAACGAAAAATAGAATGGAAAGAAGTTCTTGCCGGCGAAAAAGCCTATAATAAAGTAGGAGATTGGCTTCCTGCGGAAACGATGGATGCCTTTCGCAAATACTTGGTGGGGATTAAAGGACCTCTCACCACACCTGTAGGTGAAGGAATCCGTTCGCTGAACGTGGCGTTGCGGCAGGAACTGGATTTGTACGTTTGTCTGCGACCGGTGCGTTGGTTCAAAGGAGTAGCCACTCCGTTGCTGCATCCCGAAAAAGTGCATGTAACTATTTTTCGTGAAAATACGGAAGATATTTACGCCGGAATCGAATGGAACGCCGGAACTCCCGAGGTGGAAAAAGTACTCCAATTTCTGAAAGAAGAAATGGGTGTTGCCAAAATTCGCTTCCCTGAAACTACATCCATCGGTGTGAAACCCGTGTCGGTAGAAGGAACGGAGCGATTGGTACGTTCTGCCATTGAGTACGCCATTAAGCACAAACTGCCATCGGTAACGCTGGTTCACAAGGGCAATATCATGAAATTTACCGAAGGCGGTTTCAAAAAATGGGGATATACTCTTGCCGAAAGAGAATTTAGCGATCAGGTTTTTACCGAAAATATTTTTAACAAAATAAAAACCGAACGAGGCTTGGAAGCTGCAGTTTCTGCATACAATGAAGCAATGGAAGCGGGTAAAGTTTTCATCAAAGATGTTATTGCCGATGCATTTCTGCAAAATACGCTGCTCAAACCCGAAGAATATTCCGTTATCGCCACGCTCAACCTCAACGGCGATTATATATCCGATCAGTTGGCAGCTATGGTCGGCGGAATCGGTATCGCACCGGGAGCAAATATCAATTACAAAACCGGGCACGCCATTTTTGAAGCCACGCACGGAACCGCTCCCGATATTGCCGGTAAAAATAAGGCTAATCCTTGTTCCATGTTGCTTTCAGGAGTGATGATGCTGGAGTATATAGGCTGGGATGAAGCCGGTAATCTTATCACCAAATCGTTGGAGAATTTGTTTGAAAAAGGATATGCCACTTCCGATTTAGCCCGATTTATGGAAAAAGGAAAAGCATTGTCCACATCAGAGTTTGCAGCAAAAGTAGTAGGTACACTTTAGCTATAAATTGTTAAAACAAAACTACATGAAAAACTGTTACAGTAAGAAACACCCGAATATCAAAAGAACTAACAAATAATATTTAAATACAACATGAATAATGAACAATTAATTAAAGTGCTATCAGACTCAATAGCGGTAACAAGTAATATCGACAAGGAACTTTTTACCAAAATGGGTGTAAAGCGTGGGTTGCGTAACGAAGATCATTCGGGTGTTTTGGCCGGACTTACCCGTGTAGGCGATGTGGTTGGTTATGAACGCCAAGAAGACGGTACTTTAAAACCTATTCCGGGAAAGTTGTTTTATCGCGGTATTGATGTGGAAGAACTTGTACACGGTATTCAGGCCGATAATCGTCTTGGATTTGAAGAAATAACTTTTCTACTTTTATCGGGTAGATTGCCTAATAAAAAGTGTTTACAAGCTTTCGCAAAACTCTTGGCGCAAACCATGCCACTGAATCATGCGGCAACGATGAATATTTTGTCGCTGCAAGGAAAAAATATCATGAATATTCTGGCGCGTAGCGTACTGGAGCTTTACACGTACGATGAAAACCCCGATGATATTTCTCCGGATAATTTAATCTATCAGTCCATCAATTTGATAGCAAAATTTCCAACAATTATTGCTCTTGCCTACCAGGTAATGCGTCACGACCAGCAAGGTCGTTCGTTGCATGTTCGGCATCCGCGCGAAGATTTTTCGGTAGCCGAAAACTTCCTTTTCATGATGAAAGGACCGGGCAACTATACCGAATTAGATGTAAAAATTCTCGATCTTGCGCTTATTCTTCATGCCGATCATGGTGGCGGTAACAACTCCACGTTTTCGGTACGTGTAACCAGTTCCACGGAAACCGATACATATTCGGCCATTGCTGCCGGCATTGGATCGTTGAAAGGTCCGCTTCACGGTGGAGCTAACGTGAAAGTGAACGGAATGTTGAGTGATATGAAAGCCAGCATCAAGAACTGGAAAGATGTAGCCGAAATTGATGATTATCTTGCCAAGGTGTTAAATAAAGAGGCGTACGACAAAACAGGTCTTATTTACGGTATCGGACACGCTGTTTATACCATTAGCGATCCGCGTGCCGGATTACTGAAAGAAATGGCACGCGACCTTGCAAAAGAAAAAGGACGTGAAGACGAGTTTGCATTCATGGAATTGATTGAAGAGCGAGGCGTGGAAGTTTTTCTTAACTCTAAAAAGCAAACTGCCAAACAGCGTACGTGTATAAATGTGGATTATTATTCAGGTTTTGTGTATGATGCTATTGGACTTCCTGCAGAAGTATTCACGCCAATTTTTGCTATGGCGCGTATCGTAGGTTGGACAGCACATCGTATTGAAGAGATGAATTTTACCAGCAAACGAATTATTCGTCCTGCATACAAAAACGTTCGTCCGTTGCAGAACTTTACACCTATGAAAGATAGATAGAAAGAAAATGTCGAAGATAAAAGTACAAAAACCCGTTGTGGAACTCGACGGTGATGAGATGACCAGAATAATATGGTCTTTCATTAAAAAACAATTGATTTTGCCGTATCTCGATGTAGATATTAAATATTACGATTTGAGCATTCAAAATCGCGATATTACCAATGACCAAGTTACGATTGACGCCGCCGAGGCCATCAAAAAATACAACGTGGGCATAAAATGTGCCACCATTACGCCCGACGAGGCACGTGTGGAAGAATTCGGGTTGAAAAAAATGTGGAAATCGCCCAACGGAACCATCCGCAACATTGTGGGCGGAACGGTTTTTCGCGAGCCGATTATCTGCAACAACGTTCCCCGATACGTGCAGGGATGGACGGAGCCGATTATTATCGGGCGTCACGCCTTTGGCGACCAGTACCGCGCAACCGATAAAGTGATAAAAGGAAAAGGTACGCTAAAACTCACGTTTACCAACGAAGAGGGAGAAGAACAAACGTGGGAAGTGTATAATTTCGACGGAAACGGCGTGGCAATGGCCATGTACAACACCGATGAAAGCATTTACGGTTTTGCCCGTTCATCGTTTCAAATGGCGCTCACCAAAAAATATCCGCTCTATCTTTCTACCAAAAACACCATTTTAAAGGCGTACGACGGACGTTTCAAGGATATTTTTCAGGAAGTGTACGAAACCGAATTTAAGACCCTTTTCGAAGAAGCCGGAATCACGTACGAACATCGTTTGATTGACGATATGGTGGCATCGGCCATGAAATGGAGCGGCGGTTTTGTGTGGGCATGCAAAAACTACGACGGCGATGTGCAGAGTGACACCGTGGCGCAAGGTTTCGGTTCGCTGGGAATGATGTCATCCGTTTTGGTAACGCCCGACGGGCGCACGGTGGAAGCCGAAGCGGCTCACGGAACCGTTACACGCCATTATCGCCGGCATCAGCAGGGAAAAGAGACGAGTACCAATCCCATCGCTTCCATTTTTGCGTGGACACGGGGCTTGATGCATCGGGGAAAGCTGGATGCCAATCACGAGTTGATCGATTTCTGCGAAAAACTGGAACAGGTGTGTGTTGAAACCGTCGAAAACGGAGAAATGACCAAAGACCTGGCATTGCTGGTTTACGGCAACGATGTGGAAGGAAAATACCTGAACACGCAGGATTTTCTGGCAGCACTGAAACGCAATCTTGATAAAAAATTAAGTTAACGAACACAGGTTGCAGGTTATCAAATAAACGGCTCACGCGGAATAAACTCGCGGAGCCGTTTTCTTTTGTGTGTTCGTCTGCCTGAAATCTAAACCCTTAGCAAACCACGGAACGCCCGTGATGAGTAATACGATTGCGCACCGTTGTAATAGGTGAAAACCCGGTTATGGCGTTTATTGCAAAAATAGGCATCGCCCTGTTTTCTGATCTCGGCCGGAGTTTTTACCCAACTGGTGGATTTTAAATCGAAGTCACCGAGCTTTTGTAATTCCATGTATTCTTCTTCGGTCAGGAGTTCGATACCCATTTCGGCAGCCATATCCACGGCGTTGTTTTCGGGTTTGTATTCTTTTCTCGATTCCAGCCCTTCGCGGTCGTAACAAACACTTCGTCGCCCTTTGGGACTTTCCGGCGAACAATCGCAGAAAATATACTCACCGGTTTTTGAATCGAAACCGATAACATCGGGCTCACCGCCGGTTCTCTCCATTTCGTTGAGCGGTGACAGTTTATCGGGGTTTTTTTCCAGCTTTGCTGCCACTTCAGCCCAATCGATGTTTTTGTGACGATTGGGATTTTTTTCGAAACGAAGTTTTAGGGTGGAGAGAAGTTCTTCGTATTGTGTTTGGGATAGTTGGGGTGTTGTTTTGGGCATAATGAATTAAATATTTAGTTGTAAATACAATATTCAGTCCAGCCTACAGCTTCATCAACTCCATTAATAAACGCTTTTTTTCTTTTGATGTTTCAAAGAAATATTCTTTTACGTTTATTGAGAGTTCTTCATTAGTTAATTTTTCATTGTTGTAAATCTTGTTTACTTGGTCTTTTCCAAAGACAACTTTTACAGAGTATTTCATTTCTTGAAAATATTATGATAGTGATAATCTAAAAACTCTTTAGATGGAAAGAATTTATTTGGTAAATTTATTGAGTAGTTATGATATTTTTTAAAATAGTCGAAAATTGCTGTGTCATTAGGATAATAATCAAGATGTTCCGAAACAAGAACTTTATAATCAGGTGTAATTGTTATATAGCCGACATCAAAAGCTTTATCGTGAATGGAATTTAAACACAAACCATTATGCGGATTTGTCCTGTTCAATTGATCTTTGGCCCATGGCTTGATATGGCTAGCAACAAGCAAATGTGGCACAGATAATCCTGTTATGCAACATTTTTGATTATAGGAAGATAGAATCATACTACGGAAAAAACACTGGTTAACTCTTGTCTTAATAATTGTTTCTCTTTCTTTTCCTTTTGGCAAATTACTCAAGTTAAATTCTTCAATATCTTCTATCTTTTTGTTTTGAAATTCGGCTATCAGTTTTTCACTTTCAAAAGCCAATTTATCCCAATTCCCATTAAACTCATTCCAAACTTCTTCTTCTAGTTTACTGCCGTGTGTTAATCCGCTAATTCCCTGTTTCTTGAGTTCAGGATCAAGACGCCCAAAGTTGCCAACTTTCATATTTAACGCAGATGGTGTCCTTCCAATGATGTTGGCGTATTTAATAATGGTAGGATTTGTTTTACTGCTGCTTTTAAATGGAATTTTGCAAAATACATTGAATGCAATAATTGTTTCTTCTTTAGACCAATTGTTGTTTTTCATAGTGATTAACTAATTCGATTTTCTTATTTAGCAAAAGATGATAAAAGTTTTGATAGGCTTCATGTTTTAACTTATTCTCAATTGAATCTATCTCTTGTTTTATTGAGATTTCATTTTTTAGATTGTTTTCATCAATAAATTTAGATTTCTCCAAGTCACTATAAAATTCATCGTACTTTATCTTATATAGATCGTCAAGATAAGCGATTCTGTCGTCAGATTGATAGTTTGTTAAAAACCAAATTAAAAACTTTTCTAAATCTTTGTCTGGATCGGGAAGTTCAACAAAGTCTGTATTTCTGAAAAAATCTCCCGGATGATTAATATATCTGAAAAAAAGCATGTTTATTGTTTAACTTATCCATTCTCAAAAAGACCGATAATTTTTCCTCAATCCCTAAACCTCCTCGTCAATTCCCCATACTCATCAATTCTTCTGTCACGCAGGAAAGGCCACCACCGACGAACGTTTTCGGTGCGGGTTTTATCGATTTCGATAATCTGAGTGGTTTCGTCTTCGCCTGCCTGATACAAAAACTCGCCCTGCGGGCCACAAACAAAACTATTTCCCCAAAAGGTGATGCCATTGGTTTGCCCCGAAGGGTCGGGTTCATACCCAACACGATTCACCGCAATTACCGGAACTCCGTTTGCCACGGCATGCCCACGCTGAACGGTAATCCATGCTTCGCGTTGGCGGTTTTTCTCATTTTCCGTATCTGACGATTCGTAACCGATGGCGGTGGGGTAGATAAGTACTTCGGCTCCAGCGAGCGCCATCATACGGGCAGCTTCGGGATACCATTGATCCCAGCACACCAAAACGCCCAGTTTACCCACCGATGTTTTGATGGGGTGAAATCCCAAATCGCCGGGCGTAAAATAGAATTTTTCGTAATATGCCGGGTCGTCGGGAATGTGCATTTTGCGGTATTTACCCGCCATCGTTCCGTCTTTTTCAAGCACAACAGCCGTGTTGTGATAAAGTCCGGCAGTCCGTTTCTCGAAAAGAGAAAGTACGATAACCACGCCCAGTTCTTTCGCCAGTTGTCCGAACGATTCAGTGGAAGGGCCCGGAATAGTTTCTGCCTGATCGAAAACATCGGTGTCTTCGGTTTGGCAGAAATACAATCCGTTATGTATTTCCTGCAATACAATAAGTTCTGCTCCCTGCGAAGCCACTTCGCGGATTTTCGACTGCAACCGCTCGATATTATTTTGAATGTCAGCCGTATTGGCTTGTTGTATAATTCCGATTTTCATATTTTGTAAGATTGTTAGACGCAAGATTTAATACTATTAGAGTTTTTACTTTCTTTTCTTGTATTCTTGCTCTAAAAATATTTTATACAATTTTTCAGTAGAGAGAAGTTTTTGATATCCTTTTGCACTTAAGCCTGAAATTAGTTTTTTATCCCCTGTCCAGACATGAGAATTGAGCTCGTGTGCCAATGCTATAAATAACGTGTCATTTTCATCAATGTCTTTTGTCAGTTTCCAAGCAGTTTTAATCGAATGATCCGAGATGAATATATCATCGATAAAAGAAATCTTTGAGATAATTGTTTGAAGTATTTCTTCGTATTGGTTAAAAGAATATCCTGAGATTTTTAATATTTTTTCTTGATGATTTTTTAGTTCGTCTTTTAGTAAGCCAACAGAACAGAATTCAAAATGTTTGGACCCACTAATTAAAATTTGTCCAATTTTTCCTTGCGTGTTTAAAATTGCACTAAATACAATATTTGTATCTACTACAATTTTCATTTTATATTTCGTTTTGCCTTGAATTTTTCCCAAATGGAGTTATTGACCAATTCGGAAAGTTCCTCTACATTTTCTTGCGTAGCTTTGGAATTTGCTGTATTTTCCTTGTATTTTAAAAAATCCAAAATATTTTGCAATTCAGACAAATCTACGTAAGCGGGAAGGCGTACTAAAATTTCGTTTCCTGTTCGTTCGAGTATCATAGCTGTTTATTTTATATGATACAAATATACACTATTTATCCGAAAAAACCTCAACTACAAAAATCCTTTCGGGAATTGCATGGTTACGCAGTGGAGTGAGCCGTGTTGTTTGATAAGCGGACGACAATCGATTCCGATGATTTCCCGTCCGGGAAACGCTTTTTGCAGTTGTATTTTCGCTATTTTGTCTTTTGCAGATGCGTAGGTGGGCATCAAAACTGCACCGTTAATAATCAGAAAATTGGCATAAGTGGCGGGTAGCCGGTAACCGTCGTGATACGCGGCATCCGCCATGGGCAGCGGAATTAACCGATACGATTCTCCTTCGGAAGTTTTAAACGATTTAAGTTCGTTTTCCATCAATTTCAACTCGTCGAAATGCTCGTCGTTTTCATCGTCGCATTTCACGTACGCGATGGTGTTTTCGTTACAAAATCGTGCAAGCGTATCGATATGATTATCGGTATCGTCTCCGGCCAAATAGCCGTGATTGAGCCACAAAATACGGTCGGCTCCCAACGTTTTTTTTAGGTATTTATCAATTTCATCCTGTGTCATCGGCTGATTGCGGTTGGGCGCTAACAGGCATTGCGATGTGGTAAGGAGTGTACCCTCTCCATCCGATTCTATTGATCCGCCTTCCAGAATGAAATTGATTTTGCTCTGATACTGAACTTCGGGTTTAAACTCTTCCTGTTCAAAAAGATGTTGTGTGATTTGGTTATCGTGATTGGCGGCAAATTTAAGTCCCCAGCCGTTGAACCCGAAATCGAATAGGGTAGGTTTTTCATTTATAAAAACCGATATCGCCCCGTGATCGCGCGACCAAGTATCATTACTTTTAAGTTCCAAAATAATAAGATTCTTTTGTTCTTCGGGAGTGAAATGTTTGACAACTTCATCCTCTTCGGGGCAGACAACCAATAGTTTCTGACGCTTTAAAATCTCTTTCGAAAACGTCACGTAGCACTGTGTTACTTCTTCCAGAATATCAAGCCAATCTGTGTCGGCGTGTGGCCAAGTAACCTGTACGCCGCTTTGCGGATACCATTCTGCAGGAAAAACAACGCGATTCATTGATTTTTATCCTTCCATATTTCCGCGAACGATGCCGCGTGAAGAACCTTTGATGAAAGAAACAACATGATCTCTTTCTGCTGTATCCGGCAATTCTTTTTCAATCCTCTCCAGTGCTTGAGTAGTGTTGTATCCGGCCTGATATAGGTATCTGTAAATTTCTTGAATGCAATTAATTTGTTCGCCTGAAAAACTTCTGCGACGAAGTCCCACTACATTTAATCCCACATAAGTAAGTGGCTCTCGCCCCACCATGGTATATGGCGGAACATCTTTAGGAACTTTTGACCCGCCTTGTATCATGGTGTGCGCTCCAATGCGCGTAAATTGATGCACGAGCGTACCGCCGCTGAGGATAGCATAATCATCTATTTCTACTTCACCGGCCAATTGTGTGGCATTTCCCAAAATGACAAAATCTTTCAATACACAGTCGTGAGCTACGTGGCTATAAGCCATTAGAAGACAATCGCTTCCTACGGTTGTGTGCCCTCGGGATGCTGTTCCGCGATTTACTGTAACGCACTCGCGAACAGTTGTTCTATCACCAATAATGGCTAAAGAATCTTCGCCTTTGAATTTTAGATCTTGTGGAATGCCGGAAATAGTAGCGTGTGGAAAAATAGTGCAGTTTTTTCCGATGCGTGCGCCAAAAAGAATGGTTGAATTTGACATTATAACGGTTCCTTCACCTATTTCAACATTTCTGTCGATGTATGCGAAAGGTTCAACAATAACGTCTTTGCCAATTTTGGCTTCCGGATGGACAAATGCCAGTGAAGATATATTGCTCATAACCTATTGTGGATTATTTGTTTTTGATTATTTGGGCTGTAAAATCAGCTTCCGAAACTATTTTGTCACCAACGAAAGCAACTCCGCGCATGGTAGCAATACCCCTACGAACTTCTGACGAAAACTCAACTTTAAAAATAATGGTGTCGCCGGGAACTACTTTGTTGCGGAATTTTACATTGTCTATTTTTAGGAAATAAGTGGAGTATCTTTCCGGTTCATCAAGCCCTGAAAGTACAAGAAGTCCTCCGGTTTGAGCCATTGCTTCTACTTGAAGAACGCCGGGCATAACCGGTTCTTCGGGAAAATGACCAACGAAATAAGATTCACCGTTGGTAATATTTTTTATGCCAACAATATATTGTTTGGTTTGCTCAATTATTTTATCTACCATCAAGAATGGATAGCGGTGCGGTAGCAGTTGCTTGATGCGATTAATGTCCATCAACGGTTCAAGACTGGGATCGTAAAAAGGAACTTGGTTTTTATTTTTCATTTCCTTGCGGACAAGTTTTGCCAGTTGATTGTTGATTTTATGTCCTGGTCGCGTGGCGATTAGTCTTCCTTTTATGGGTTTTCCAATCAATGACATATCACCGATGATATCGAGAAGTTTATGGCGTGCCGGCTCGTTGGGAAAAGCAAGTTTGCGGTGATTTAAATAGCCCAACTGATTGGCATCCATACGCGGAACATTTAACGCATCGGCTATCTCATCTAACTCGTTTTGAGGAAGTTTTCGTTCATAGATAACGATGGCATTATCCAAGTTTCCTCCTTTAATTAATCCGGCCTGACGTAATTTTTGAATTTCACGAACGAAAACAAAAGTACGGGCAGGAGCAATTTCCGTATCGAAACTTTCCATGCACTCAAGAGATGCGTACTGGTTGGGAATATATTCCGATTCGAATTCTATATTTGAGTTGATACTGAAGCAATCATCCGGAAGTAAAGTGATTTTGGAGCCGGTTTCGGGATCGGATACTTCCATTTTTTTTCGAACTATGAAATAGTCTTTCTCTTTTTCTTGTTCCGCAATTCCTGTTTTTTCGATAGCCTTTACATACTCGATAGCACTGCCGTCGAGAATTGGAAATTCAGGTGCATTCACTTCAACAAGACAATTATCTATTCCAAAAGCATAAAGTGCTGAAAATGCGTGTTCAACGGTGCTTACGGTAGCATTGTCTATTCCCAAAACCGTGCCACGCTGAGTGTTGACAACGTTTTCGGCTACTGCTTCAATAATGGGCTGATTTTCCAAATCAACTCGTTTAATTTGGTAACCGAAATCAACAGGTGCGGGATTAAATGTTATTTCTATATTGTAACCAGTGTGGAGACCTTGACCTTTTAGTGTAAAACTGTCTTTTAATGTTTTCTGTTTCAACTTATTTTAAATTTATATTAAATGGAAGATAATCCTACAAAGATACAATCATTTGCCTGGAAAAGCATAAATTTTATGTTTTTGTTAGGTTTTTTTAGCAAATAGTGTTGTTTATTCTTTAGAAAACTGCTTTTTAAGCTCGTTTATTTCTTTTTCCAGAGCATTAATTTGACGATACATATCGGGAAGCTTTGGTATAATAATGCTCGACTTAAAATAGTTTTTGAGTTGATACGCGGGTGACCCCATAACTTCCGCTCCTTCAGGCGTATTGCTGATAATACCGGACTGTGCCCCAATTTGTGATTTGCTGCCAATGGTTATATGTCCGCCAATTCCTACTTGTCCTCCCAATACACAGCTCTCACCAATTTTTGTTGATCCGGCAATTCCAACCTGAGCTGCCATAACCGTGTTCTGCCCAACTTCGCAGTTGTGTGCTATTTGTATCAGATTATCTAATTTTACACCTTTCCGAATAATAGTTGATCCCAACGCGGCTCTGTCAATGGTCGTGTTGGCACCGACTTCCACATTTTCCTCAAGTACAACATTCCCTATTTGTTGAATTTTGTGATAAACTCCTTCTTGTTGACTAAACCCAAAACCATCGGCACCAATAACAACACCGGAGTGTAAAATACAATTATCACCTATCACGCAATTGTGGTAAATTTTAACTCCAGGGTAGATAATGACGTTGTTTCCGATTTTTACATTATCGCCGATATATACTTGTGGATATATTTTTACTTTTTCTCCAATCTGCACTTTTTCTCCAATATAGGCAAATGCGCCAACATAAACGTCGTTGCCAAGTTTTGCCGATGGTGAAATAAAGGACATTTCTTCTATCCCCGTTTTTTTCGGAGTTAAGCTGTTTACCATTTCCAGAAGCGAGGCTAATGCTGCATACGCATCGGGCACTTTTATAAGGGTTGGCGAAATGGGTTTCTCGGCAACAAAACTATTATTTACCAAAACTATATCAGCTTTGGTCTCATAAATATATTGGGTGTACTTTGGATTTGAAAGAAAAGCGATGGTTCGTGGCTTTCCCTCTTCTATTTTTGCAAAATTATCAACTTCTATATCTGGATTTCCAACAATCTCTCCTTTTAAAAAGTCAGCAATTTGTTTGGCTGTGAAGGTCATTTAGTTAGTTTTATTTGAATTTAAAGATGCAAATTAACAAATAAATAATTAACAACACAAAGAAAGTATATATTAAAATGTTTATGTACTGGAAATTTTGTAGATTTAAAATAAAAAAGTACCTTTGCACTCACTTTTTCGGGATGTAGCTCAGTCCGGTTTAGAGTACTCGTCTGGGGGGCGAGTGGTCGCTGGTTCGAATCCAGTCATCCCGACAAAAAACGGTTGCAATAAAACATTGCAACCGTTTTTATTTTTCTTACTTTCTCTCCACAAAAGTCCTCACAATTCCTCTATCGGGAGCGAGCATTGTTACGATATAGCCTTTTTTTTGAAGTAAATCGATAAGTGGAGTGGGAGGGAATGAAGAAATAAACTCCATACAATCACCAATTTGTAGTTCATTGGCGAGTGCCAGTATTTGATCTTTGGGATGATCGCCGGATTCGATAATTGGACGAACATCTAATTGATGGGTAACTGTTTTATCGGGAGCTTTCTCCGAAAATGGGATATGAATCTCTTCGCTGTCAGGACAAAAACTGTCTCCAAGTGGAGGCTGTCCGGCTTCTTTTCTAAGTGCATCAACCATTTCCACGATATTTGCGCCTCCCACTTTTGCTGCTTGCTGCAACGAAGTTACCTTTGCTACCGTTTTTCGTAATATGGGATTTTTTAATGCGGCAAAAGCAGGAGAGAATTTTTTGAGTAAGTCTTCTAATTGCGGAAATTCTTTTAGTAATTCCGAAACTTTGGTATCGGGCGTGATGTTGATGTTATTTTTCATCATAGTGTCCATAGGTAGAAATTACTTCTACAGTTATAATATCTTCTTTGATTTCGTAAACCAACCGATGCTTTCGGGTAATGTGTCTCGACCAGATTTCGCTTTTGTAATGTTTTAGTCGTTCGGGCTTACCTGTGCCGAACCGAGGGTGTTTTTTCAATTCTTCGACGAGCGTTTGCAGCTTTTTGTAAGATGGCGGCTCAAGTTTTTGTAATTTTAAAGCGTCCTTTGTTGCATCGTTTTGGAATTCTATTCGATACATTCCACCACTCTGTTAAGAAATTCATCCAACGATTCATTCGGCAACATTGAGTAGGTTTTTCTTTCTCGAGTTGCTTGTATTGATTTTTCCAGTTTCTCCACATTCCGCTTATCGGCAAAGAAGATATCGCCCGAAGGGCTGTATTTGAAAGGATTACAACGATACTCTTCGGGAATGGCGAAGAAATCTTCCGCCCATTCTTCCAATTCGTTTTCCGATTCGTTAATTTTATTGCTAACGCTAAGGCGGATGAATTTCTTCCCTCGTTTTACCACTACTTTTTCTTTTTCGGCTAAATCGAGGTACTTTTTTTGCTCGTTTCGCAATTCCGTAGGACTAATAACTACCATATTTACGTACGTTTTTATGTTGTAAATAATGTACAAATATACGAACAGCGAACGAAATATGCAAATAAGAGAAAGACGCGGTTTTGGCGCGTCTTTACTTCATCTTATTTTTGCTCATACGATAACAATCGCTGGTCTCCTTCCAGTTTCCGCATTTGGGTTATATCCTGCGTAACTTCCACCACGCCCAAATATTCTCCATCTTTTCCACGAACGGCGGAGTATTCGATGTAAATAAATCGTCCCATGAAATTGGACATCCAGAAAACGGCTTTGTTCTCTTTTCCGCTCTTGAAGTCGGTAAGAATTTGTTCCACAATGTGCACGCTTCCGGGCGGATGGCACATACGCACATCGCGTCCGATGATGGAGCGGTTGCGCTCGAAAACCCGGTTTGGGCTGTGTGAGAAAAATCGCACTTTATCGTTTTTATCCACAAAGGTGATGTCGATAGGCAAATGGATAAATAACGCTTCAATCTCAGCCATGTCAAATGCTCCCGATGAAAGGCGGATAGCATCGGCATTTACATATTCTTGTTTTTCCACTTTTACTCCCGCAGGTTTCCACACATCTTCCGGATCGAAAAGACAATAACCAAATTCGGGCGTTTCCTCATATACTTTGTACCATTCCTCATCGGTTAATGTGTCCATCGCCATGGGAAACAAAATCTCTTCTTCTTTCATAATCATTCCGTCCAGCATCTCAATGGTTGGAGCAAGTACGAGCTGAACGATGGATTTCATTTCCTCTGCTGTTGAAATAGACGATTCTAACGCTTCGAAAGAATTTTTCAACAATTCTCTTATTTCATCGTGCTTGCCCCACATTACTTTTGGCGGACCTGTTATGAGATGTTTTTCCAGAAAAGGAAAAAGCAGATATTCTTTTCGCTTGTAGTGCTTATCTACATCGGATAAATTATTGAATATAGTTCGAAGTTGTAAAACGTATCCCGGCAACTGTTTGTCGCTGAGATCGGTAGCTTTGTTGAACAGATCAGTTGTTTTTATTACTTCGCTTTTCAACGCAATATTTTCTTTCTTGAACGTATCTACCGGATGTCCGGCAGGAATGGCTTTTGCGCCTTCCAAGTCGATACTTCCGTCGAGAACGGCGGTGTGCAGATCGCAAAATTCGAGAATTTCCTCTTCGGTAAGTGCGTTGCTGTTAATAAGTTCTTGTTCTACTTCCACCACTTCGTTGTAAGGAATGTTTCTGAGCACTTCGATCAGTCTTTGACGTAAAGCTTCAGGGTTTTCTCCTTCGTGCAATCGGAGGAGAAGATGGCGCAGCAACTCTTTTCGCTGCGATGAATTGTTGATTATTTCGCTCATAATTTTTTGTTACGTGTTACGAGTTACGGGGTGCGAGTTGCGGGTTTTGACATCCGACATCCGACATCTGACTTCCGTCTTCCGTCTTCGGTCATCCGACATTTACTGCTTTATCATTATTAATACCATTTTGAATGGCGTAATAGCGTGCAGCGCGTGCGGATGATTGGCGGGCATAATGATGCAGTCGCCTTTTTTCAAAATATGCGGATTGCCGGCAATACGGATTTCGGTTTCGCCGTCCAACACGTGCACCATTGCATCGAAAGGAGACGTGTGTTCTGTTAATCCTTGATCTTTATCGAAAGAAAATAACGTTACGTTTCCCGATTGTTTTTTAATCACTTGTTTGCTGATAACGCCTCCCGATGAGTATTCGATTGAATCTTCCATCGAAAATATTTTTCCGGTTTCAAAAGTTGCCATAGTTTCTTTGTTTAAATTGATGTTTAATAGTTATTTACAGTTTTACTTTCCTTGTTGTTTAGATTGAGAAAGATTAATTGAGATTGAACAAGATTGAATAGAGACAGCCTGCCTTCAATCTTAATCAATCTGATTCAACCTCTATCAATCTTACTAAACACCACAAAGATACTATTTAGAATGAAACTAAATTGTAACTTGGGTTACAGTTTTGAGTTTTTATGAAAAAATAAGCCTAAAAAAACCGATTTGTAACTGATGGACATTCGCAGGGTTTATAATTTTTACTTCCACGCGGTTGTTTTTCCAATTAAATGATTATTTTGCGATAACCTGTTTTTTAATGTGGCAGAGCGATGTGTGAACTTTAAGACCGATGCTTTCATGCTGCAATTGAATGCATACGATGGACAGTTTATTTTGGTGAATTAGGTAGCTTACGTGTAGGCATCAGTAACGAAGGAGTAGCGACGACCGATAAAGTGTGATCAAATGGGCGAAAGTGCTTTTTAAATAAGGACATTAAAAAATGCTTAATGACTTGGAGTACCAGAACTATAACGGGCTATCAGAAACAAGGTAGGGATTTTGTGTGCGAATGTAAGGTTTTTTGAAATATTTTTGTAATTTTGAGAAAATTATAATACAGGAAAATACTAGTTGATTTATATCCGATTCCGAATTAATAAATAAATTAGAATAACAGTTTATAATAAACTGTATTAACATAAAATCATAAATAAAACATTAATCGTAATTTAAAATTTAACATTATGGAAAAACAAAAAGAAAAACTACAGTACTTTTACGTAATCAACGTTAAATTGAAAAGTAAAAAAACAAATCAGGATTTAAAACCTTCTGATTACACAAGATTATTTAATGCTGTTTATATCAAAAGAATACACGAAAGTTCTTCAAACACTAAACATTGCATTTTAAAGAACTTATTTACAGAAAAAGATGAGAATGGCAAAATACAATTTTTAAACGGCATCTTAGCTCAATTTACTTACATTGAAAATGAAAAATGGTTTGATATAGAAGCTTTAGATATTGACGAAGAGTTTAAAATTCCTAATGGGTTATTTCCAGACACCAAAATGACTGAGTATATTTTTATCCCTAATATCCATCGTTTTGCGTATAAAACTAATTCAAATTTTTATGCATCTCCTTATACTATAAAAAAAATTTCTAGAAACAGCTTTGAATAAAGTCTGTAAGGATGATGAATATGTTGTTGTTGACGTTGAAACTGACAAAGACACTCTTAATAAAATATTAGATTCACAATACATAAAAAAAATAATCATTGATATAAATTATTCTAACCAGGATATCGGGAGCAAAGTGAAAAGATTTGTAGATAAAGATATCAAAGCTTCGAATACAGGAAGATTAAAAATTGAAGCTACACAAAAAAATGATTCCTATATAGAACCTAGAAAAAGTGATATTTTATTAGGTGCTATGGAATCTTCTTTGAGCAATGGCGAAACCGAAGCTAACGTATTAGATGAAAATGGAAGAACTGAGACTATTAAAACAGTCGATTATCCTTTAAAGGATTTCATTAATGGATTTGAAAGTAGATTTTTTATCTTAGTATTTGAAAAACTAATAGCAATGTTTAAGAATGGAAAGCAAAATAACAAATGATATTCTAGAAAAAAAAACTGTAACAGGATTTAAAGGTATTTATAGGATACTAGGTTTTAAGGAAATTTTTTGCTCCACATGGTCGAATATACTTCCGATTATAATTGCTATTTGTACTGTTATCTTTGTTTTGTTATTAAACATGGATAAATA
>JAUNUM010000062.1 GCA_030538215.1 Bacteroidia bacterium | reverse complement strand
TATTGAAATTATTTGATATCGATTTTGGGTGACCCAGCGAGGAAAACAGGAAAAACAAAAAGAAGGGAAAAAACGAATGAAACAGGTTGGTAACGTAGAAGTTCCACAGAAAGCATTTTTAGCAGTATTGAAACTTGATTAATAAGTTATATAAAACAAAATCTCCCGAAAATTTTCGGGAGATTTTGTTATAGATTTCTATTTTTCATCTTTTGTTGGTAGCTTGGAAATTGTCTGTTGCATGGTTAAATTCCCGTTATATCTTCCTCCCATTTCTATTTCTACATTATCTGCCTGAATATCTCCGTTTACAATTCCCGAACTTTTGATGTTTAGTTCTTTACATTCGATATCTCCAAAAATACTTCCGTAAATAATAATGCGGTCACTTTTTAGATTTCCGGTTACTTTAGCTTTTTCGCCAATTACAATACCTTTGGTGAGAGCTAAATTTCCTTCAATAATACCATCAACACGTATTACGTTTTCTCCTTTAATATCGCCTTTAAATATAATCTCACTGCCAATTACTGTGTCTATCGGCTGTGTTTCAATAGAATGAACACTTTTATTTTTACGGTTGTTCCTCATTTGGTAGTTGTTATTGAAAATTGAAATAATCGTTCGGATTTATTTTTTCATCGTTTTTTATAATTTCGTAATGTAGGTGTGGACCTGAGCTGCGTCCGGTACTTCCAAGTTTGCCAATAATCTGTCCACATTCTATTTTTTCGCCTTCAGCAACAGTTATTTTCGATAAATGGCCGTAGAGTGTTTTCAAATTATTCTCGTGTTTTATAATCACACACTTTCCATATCCACCATACCACCCGGCAAATTGCACTATGCCATTTGCGGTTGTTTTAATAGGAGTGCCTTTTTTCCCTTTAATATCGATTCCTGAATGATATTCGGTGCCACGACCCGTGAATGGATTTCTTCGATAACCAAATTTTGAGATGATATTATCAGAAAGCGTAGGGCTTCCAATAGGGGCTTCTTTTAAAGTTTTCTCTAAACTACTGAGTTGATCTTTGTAAAAATCGGCCAACTCATTTATTTTTATCACTTCTATATTTTCGGGGCCGCCCATGTCTTCAAAGCTAATATGAACTAATCCTCTTGATTCCAAAAGCTTATTTATTCGAAAAATATTCTCATCGATCAATTGAAAGGTCTGTTTTGCTTTTGGAATATTAACAAGATTTTTTATTTCATCGGCCTTATCTATTTCTGTTTGAAAGTGTTCGCTTGTGCTATGAAATATTGTAAATCCCAATGCGGTAATTAAGCAAAAAACAATCAAAACTACTACAGCAAAATACTTTCTCCAATGTAGAAGCAATTTAGTTGGAACAAGAATGGTTTTATTCCTTTTTCCTTCCGTGTTAATAATAAGAATAGATGTTTTGTGATTGCGCATTTTGATTTTCTAAGAAGATGTAAAATATTTTGACAAAAATAACTTTTTGTTTTGAAAGGGATGTTAACTTTTATGGTAAAAAAACTAAAATATTGCCAAAATAAAATCCCGGGACTTTAGTCCCGGGATTTTATACTTTATATGTTTTTTTATTAACTTCCTCTAAACTTCATCACTTCCTGTTGCATAAATTTTCGCTCGGCTTGTTGTGCACGATAAAGTTTCTCAGGAGAGAGAGCTTTTTCTAATTTTTCTGAATATTCTTTGTCCAACTCCGCCTCTTTCAGTTTTAGCTCTACATCGTTCTCAAGAAGTTGACGATATTCCTCATTAGACATATTTTTATCGCTTTGTTTCATTTTCTCCACTTTATCCCTATGTTGTTTGTGAAGTTCGAATCTTTTCTTCGATAATTCATTATACAAGGGGAAGTATCTGTTGGCCTCCTCTTTGGTAAGTGCGGCTTCTTTTTGAATGTATTCCATCTTTTTCTTTTCGTACTCAGCCATATTCATTTTTCGTACTTGGGCAGTAGCCGTAGATGCAAAAAAGCTGATTGTAAAAGCAAAACACAAAAGTATAATATTCTTTTTCATAACTTGAATAATAATATTTATTAACTTATATCTTTAATTCATATAAACTTGGTTGTACATATAATCGTAGTAGCCGTCATTTATCAATTGATCTTCCAAATATTGATAAAACTCCTCTTCTGTTATTTGAACTTTTGACCAATAGTCATCGGTAGAAGTAGATTGTATTGTTGCAATTTGATTTGCCGAGTTTTGTTGCTGATTTGTTGTGTTTTTTGTTAGTAATTGAATAGTAAAGAAAATTCCTATAAACATAGCAGCCATATACACCCAAGGTTTAACTTTGTCCCACATTGAAACGGTTTTTGGTTTTACCGCTTCTTTTTTAGGTAAATGTTTCATTATCTCTTCGTTAAGCCTGATGAAATAACCTTCGGGTACGGTAAATGGATTTTTTTTATCTATCTCGTTTAATTTATTTATTTTTGTTTCCATACCATTTATTTTGCGCTGTACGTATGATTGACTTACTCAAAGGTTGAAGGTTTAATTGGAATCTGTTAAAAAATTTTCAATCTTTTTAACGGCATGATGATACGATGCTTTTAATGCTCCAACCGATGTGCCGAGAATGTCCGACATTTCTTCGTATTTCATTTCATCAAAATATTTCATCTGGAATACGAGCCGTTGTTTGTCGGGTAAAGTTAGGATTGCTTGTTGAAGTAGTTTTTGTGCTTCATCACCATCAAAATATTCATCTCCCTCTAATGTGTTGAGCAAAAACGAATCTTCATCATCCATCGAAATATTATGCTGATTTCTTTTTTTATTGAGGAAAGTAATGCCTTCGTTAATAGCAATTCTGTAAAGCCACGTTGTTAATTTCGCTTCTCCCCGAAAATTATCGATATTAGTCCAAGCTTTGATAAAAACATCTTGTAGTATATCGTTGGCGTCATCGTGCGATAGTACCATTTTTCGAATTTGCCAGTATAATCTTTCGCTGTATTCCGAAACAAGTTTTGCGAAACCCTGTTGTTGAGTTTTGGGGTCGCGTAACTCTTCTAATAACTGTTCTTCGCTATATTTGTCCATAAAAGGGTTGAAACTGAGTGGCAAAGATAACGTTTTTTTTCAATTTTCTTCGTAATCTTCTCCGTTTTCGAACCAATTGATAAAATTTTCGGCTTCTGTTTTATTGTTTTCCCACCACTCGAGTGATTCAGGAAAATAAGAAACACTTATGTATCGACAAAAGGTTTTGTAGTGGTTGGAGTTGAGTATGCTTTTGAAAAAAGGATAATGGAATGTCCAGAAACTGCCACTCCTTATGTTTTCTATTTCTTTCTCAAGCACAGTGAGGACGGCTCTGTTTACTTTCGTAAAAACAAAATAGACATCTGCCTCTTTTTTCTCAGCTTTAAGAGAATCCAATGTAGATTTTATGGCACTATAAACAAAATTCCGATTTAATCCCTCTTCTGTTGAGAGAGGAGGGATTTCGTGTTGAGGGGTATTAGCAGGAGTATTTCGCATCAATTGCTGCTGAATAAATGAGCGCTCTACCGGCTTTTCCGTAACAGGTTTTACGAGCATTGTTTGTAACATTTCTTCGAAAGCATTCTTCGATCTTTTACTGTCGGGTTCGAGCAGTAAGAACATTTGAAAAGAATAAATACTTCTCACCCAAAGACCTTTATCTCTTTGTGCATAAGCGTTTAAAAGAAAAGCACCGCTATGGGTTTTATCTAATTCAATGGCGCGGCTCACATGTTTCAACGTTTTATCAATATCACCTTTTTTGTAATGATTCAATGCTATATTAAAGTGTAGTAAATAAGAGTCGCCATTTTTCATTAAACCTTCCTGCAAAAGTGCAATTGCATTGTCAATTTGTTTCATCTCGGCCATAGCTTCACTTTTAACGGCATAAGCTCCTGCAGAAAGTTTTTTATCGTTTGAATTGATAACCTGAGTACTGTATTTCGCTGCATTTTTGTAATCTTTCAGTTCGAGATACGAAAGAGAGATTTCATATAATGCCAACATTGATTTCGGATTTATTTTCAATGCCTGTTCAAATTTTTTGATAGCCTTTTTATACTCAGCAGAATCGTGCAGTACAACTCCTTCCTTGATAAGAGTTTGCACATTGTTGCTCTGACTTATTGCATTGAAAAATACAACAAAAATAAAAAATATGATAGCTATTAATTTCTTCATAGTTTACTTTTAGAGTGGTAAATGTAAAACAAAAAAAAGTAATCCTAAATTCTAATGCTCTAAAAAAGTGTTATTCTAACAATCATAAACAGTTTTTCCTATTTTTAAATATTTTTTTAGAAATAAATGTGACAAAATAATGTTGTATTTTTGTGTCATTAAAATTCTTATCAAGATGAAATACGTTGAAGTTAATTTTATTTGCAATCCATATTCTGAAGCTATTACCGATATTTTAGCTCATCAATTATCTGAAATTGAGTTTGAAAGTTTTCTTCAATCCAATTCAGGAGTATTGGCTTATGTGCCTGAAGCAAAATTTTCTGTTTCGAAAGTAGATGATTTACTGCGAAATTTCTTGTTGGATGTAAAAATCGACTATTCGTTTAAAGTGATTGATGATGTGAATTGGAACGAGGAGTGGGAAAAACATTATTTTCAACCTATTGTATTCGAAAATAAATGCATAATTCACAGTTCGTTTCACCAACCCGAGGGAGAATATGATTATCGTATTTTGATTGATCCGAAAATGTCGTTTGGAACCGGACATCATCAAACTACGGGCTTGATATTGAAAGAAATTTTATCGATGAGTTTTTTCAATAAAACCGTATTGGATATGGGCTGCGGAACGGCCGTTCTCGCTATTTTGGCATCAATGCGCGGAGCGCGTGAAATTGCGGCAATTGATATCGACGAATGGGCGTATAACAATGCGCTGGAAAACATTAAGCTAAACCATATTTCTAACGTGAAAGTCAAGCTTGGTGGAGCTGAATTATTGGGTAAGGAAACTTTCGATATAATTTTTGCCAATATTAACCGCAATATTTTACTGCAGGATATTCCCATTTATACAAAAGTGTTGAATAAAGGTGGCAGTATTGTGATGAGTGGATTCTATAAAGAAGATATTGCTGCAATTCGTGAGAAATGTGAGCAGAATGGTTTGATATATCGTGATTTTTCGGAAATGGATAATTGGGTGGCTGTTGTATGTGAGAGATAGATTATATTTATACGAATATCCGTATGAATACCCAAGACTCCTCATGTTAAAGTCTTCATGCAGATTTACGCCAATTTTAGTGCAGATTTACGCGGAAAAGGGGAAATAAGCTAATTCTCTGCGCTTATTTGCGAAATGGATCAGCGCATATCATCGTGAAAATAAGTTTGGGTAAATATACGATCATACATATTATATTTTGATTATGGACTTTTAAGCTCAGGAAGATTAACTTTGACAATATTCCGGATTGTTATATCGTCAACGCCAAAATATTCGTGGATAATAAAGATTCCTTAATCCGATAACTCTTGCCCAAGATAGTCCGCCAGAATGTCAATATCGCTCTCTTCTGTAGCTTAACCTCTAATGTTTTTATTTGTCAATCAAATAATTAACTTACTTTTGAACACAAATATATGATCTTAGCTTCGAAATAAATAATTTCTTTAAAAATTCTTTGTTTTGTTTTACCGTTAAATAAATTGTACCTTTGTGTTCATAATTTTCTTGTTTAGGTTATACTTTCTCTTAGTTTATGGAATGGATAAATGAATTGCTTTTTGGATCAGGAGTTGCGCATGCCATATTTGTGTTGGCACTGGTAATTTCCATTGGTATTTTATTGGGAAAAATTAAAATTTTTGGTATTTCGCTCGGAATAACATGGATTTTATTTGTTGGTATCTTCCTTGGCCATCTCGGATTAGGTATCGATGAACACATTCTGCATTTTATTAAAGAGTTTGGACTTATTTTGTTCATTTATTCTATTGGAATGCAAGTTGGTCCCAGCTTTTTCTCATCTTTTAAACAAGGTGGTGTTACGCTTAACTTATTGGCTTCAGGGGTAGTTTTGTTGGGCGTGGCAACCACATATATTATACATATTGTAACAGGATTACCCATTTCAACAATGGTGGGAATTTTATCGGGAGCCGTAACAAATACGCCGGGACTTGGTGCGGCACAGCAAACTTATTTTGACACCATAGGTTCTCACGACCCATCCATAGCTATGGGATATGCAGTGGCTTATCCGCTTGGAGTTGTGGGTATTATTCTTAGTTTAATACTTTTTAGGTTATTGTTCAGAATTAATTTTGCGAAGGAAAATGAAGCGATAAGTAATACAAATACTTCAAAAATGACCGAAGCACAAATGTTTTCACTTCAAGTACATAATCCGGCTATTTTTGGAAAAACCATTCACGAAATAAAAAATCTTATCAATAAAGAATTTGTTATTTCAAGGGTTTTGCACAACAATTTAGGAGCGTTGGTAGTACCCCAGCCTCACACTATTTTGAAGGAAAATGATAAAATTTTAGTGGTAACAAACTTACAAAGTATTGAGCTTATTGAAGCCATGATTGGTAATAAAATCGATATGGACAGAAGTGAGTGGGATAAACTCGACAGTCAGTTGATTTCTAGAAGAATAAATGTTACAAAGCATGAAATCAACGGAAAAACAATTGGACAGCTGAAATTAAGAAATCTTTATGGAATAAATATTACGCGCATTAACCGTGCCGGGGTTGATTTAATTGCCGATCCAAGGCTTCAATTACAATTGGGCGACCGTGTAACGGTTGTAGGTTCAGAAGCATCTATTACTAACGTTGAAAGATTTCTTGGAAACTCGTTAAAACGTTTACGTGAACCAAATCTTATCTCTATTTTTATCGGAATTGCTTTGGGTGTTTTAATCGGAAGTATCCCATTCATGTTTCCCGGAATTCCTCAACCCGTAAAGCTTGGATTGGCTGGAGGTCCGCTCATTGTGGCAATTCTTATCAGCAAATTCGGACCTAAATATGGATTGGTAACTTACACCACTATGAGTGCGAATTTGATGCTCCGCGAAATAGGCATCGCGTTGTTCCTTGCTTGCGTTGGATTAAGTGCCGGAGAAGGTTTTGTTGAAACCATAGTAAATGGCGGATATAAATGGATTGCATACGGAGCTATTATTACCGTTGTTCCGCTACTCATTATTGGTACTATTGGAAGAAAAGTGTATAGAATTAATTATTTTACGCTGATGGGATTACTTTCGGGAAGTATGACTGATCCTCCGGCTCTTTCGTATGCCAATGCACTTGCAGGAAATGATTTCCCCGCCGTTAGTTATGCCACGGTTTATCCACTAACTATGTTTTTGCGAGTAATTACTGCACAGTTGATGATTTTGTTGTTTCTTTGAATTAGGTTATATGCTGACTTCCTGCAATCGTTTGCACTTGATTAAGTTTAAAAAGAGCTTATTTGGGTTATCTATTCCCTTGAATAATTGTAGTTTTGTTATCAATCAGCAAGGATGATGAAGGCTGGTTTCGTTGAAAATTATGTGTAATCTGAGCCTATTCGAAACCAAACATCAAAAAATCGAACTGTTTTTAATAAAAATAAGTTAGAATGAGTCTTATAAAATTCCAAATAAGCTATCACACAAACTTTGGACAAGAAGTCTATATTTGTGGTTCTACTCCCGAGTTAGGAAATCTCGATGAAGCAAATGCAATACAACTAACTTGTAAAGGAGAAACTTGGTTTGCCGAAATAGAAATGAAATCAATCGGACAAATTGAGTATTTTTATTTACTAAAAGAACACGGAAAAACCATCCGAAAAGAGTGGGGAGAGTATAGAAAACTATACATTACAAAATCCAAAAACTTTTTCGTTCAGGATTTGTGGAAAAACAAACCTTTTCATAGTTACCTGTATTCATCGGCTTTTACCGAAAGTATTTTTGCACACGAAGAAACCGCTCCTATCACCGCTTATTTTTCAAACACTATTTTACTAAATGTGATTTGTCCTTTTGTGAAAAAAGGGCAAAAGCTGGTGGTTTCGGGAGAAATTAAAGAGTTCGGACAATGGGATTTGGATAAAGCGCTTTCGTTAGATTTTGCAGGAAACGGAGAATGGCAAATTCTTATGAATGCCAAAAATCTTCCCGATGAACTACACTACAAATTCGTGATTGTAGACGAAAAAACCAACGAAGCAGTATATTGGGAAGATGGTGGAAATAGAATTTTGCTGACACAAAAAGCTAAGGAAAAAAACAGTGTTTTGGTTGAGATGGGTTTGGAGTTTCATTACAGCTATTACTCGTTTAAAGGAACCGGAACAGCTATTCCTGTTTTTTCGCTTCGCAGCGATGAAAGTTTCGGAATAGGTGATTTTATCGATCTGAAAAAGATGATCGATTGGGCAGCGCTCACCAATCAGCAACTCATCCAAATGTTGCCCATAAACGATACAATAACCACGCAAACGTGGAAAGATTCATATCCTTACAGCGCCATTTCGTGCTATGCTTTGCATCCGATATACTTGGGACTTACCGAATTTCCGTTGAAGAATAAAACAAAAATGAAATCTTTTCTAAAAGAAGCCAAAGAATTAAATAAATTGGCTGAGTTGGACTATGAAAAGGTGTTGAGTTTGAAGAAAAGATACACGGAACAACTCTTTGAACAAGAAAAAAATAATATTTTTGCATCGGAAGCATATCAAATATTTTATAAAAAAAATCGATTTTGGCTTTTCTCTTACACGGCATATTGCTATTTACGAGACAAAACAGGAACGGCACAATTTTCCACTTGGGGTGAGTTTTCTGTTTATAACGAGAAAAAATTACAGAAACTTATCGATAGCGATTCTGATGCGAAAAATATTACCGATTATTATGCTTTTCTGCAATATTTACTCGATAAACAGTTGAGCCAAGTTCAGGAATACGCTCATAAGAAAGGTGTTGCGCTGAAAGGAGATATCCCTATCGGAATCAATCGCGATAGCATTGACGCTTGGACAATGGCTCATCTTTTCAATATGGATACGCAAACTGGTGCTCCACCTGACGATTTTTCCTTTTTTGGTCAAAATTGGGGATTCCCAACTTACAATTGGTTTGCGATTGAGCAGGAAGGTTATGCTTGGTGGAAAAACCGATTCCGGAAAATGGCAGATTATTTTGATGCCTACCGTATTGATCATATTTTGGGTTTTTTTCGCATTTGGGAAATTCCGTTGCATTCTGTGCAAGGTTTGCTGGGACATTTCAGTCCTGCACTGCCTTATTGGTCCGAAGAGTTGAATATGGTCGGAATTCCGTTCGATGAAGAACGAATGACCAAACCATTTATTCACGAAGCTTTTTTATCGGATATTTTTGGAGAATACACGGCTGAAGTGATAAAGAAATATCTTGATGTATCGGCTTGGCAGCGTTTCAACCTAAAAAAGGAGTATGATACACAGCAAAAAATTCAACAATATTTTTCCAAAAAAACCGATGAAAAGAGCCTGAAAATCCGTGATGGATTATATGCTTTATGCAACGAAGTGCTTTTTGTGAGAGATCGTGTAAATCACAATCGCTTTCACCCGAGAATTACTGCACAATACAGTTATTCTTATCAATACTTGGACGATAACGTAAAAGGCGCATTCAATCGGCTTTATGATGATTTCTTTTATCACCGGCACAACTATTATTGGCGTGAACAGGCAATGAAAAAACTTCCCGAACTTATCTCTTCAACCCCAATGTTGGTTTGTGGAGAAGATTTAGGAATGGTTCCCGATTGCGTACATTCGGTAATGAATGAGTTGCAAATACTTAGTTTGGAAATTCAACGAATGCCGAAAAATGTTAATGTGTTGTTTTCCGATCTTAATTCATTACCGTATCTTTCGGTTGCCACTACATCAACCCATGATATGTCGCCAATCCGATTATGGTGGGAAGAAAATAAGGAAATTATTCAAAAATATTACAACGAAATTCTCAATCGCGAAGGCAAAGCTCCAAGTAAGTGTACACCAGAATTATGTCAACAAATTGTTCAACAACATCTTAGTTCAACAGCCATGTGGGTTATTTTACCTTGGCAAGATTGGATTTCGGTTTCGGGAGAACTATCACGTGAAAATCCGTGCGAAGAACGGATAAACATTCCGGCAAATCCTGAACATTACTGGCGTTATCGGATGCATATATCTTTAGATGATCTACTGAAAGAGACAGCATTTAATACAGAAATCAAGAAAATGGCAAATCGGATGTGATAAATCGATTTACTGTACGATTGTTTTTAAACAAAAAAGAAGGATATATTGTTAAGTAAATGATTAGTAGAAAAAATCTCTACTTCAGTTTCGTTTAATGAAAAAGAATCAATTATCCATAACTCTGTTTTTAGTTTTCTTGTTGCCTAGCTGTGTGGGAGCAGCCAAAGAAAACACGGATGATACGCAGAAAAAATCCGATGTAGAAATAGTCCAAATTAAAAATGAAAATTTTGATCGGTTTCTTGATGATTTCAACACCAACAGAATTTTTCAGCTTGAAAGAATTGTTTTCCCCATTACTGTTATGACTCCCGATGTTGATCGGATTGCGTTAGCGCCCACTGAGGAAATAATCGAAAAGATGGACTGGGAGCTGCTCGATTTAACCTACGACAGTACCTATACCACCCGCGATTTTGATAGATACACACAAACGATAAATTTCAGGAAAGATACAGCACACGTTGCACTTCGTGGAATTGACAACGGTATTTTCGCCGATTACTATTTTAAATTGATTGAAGGGGAATGGTATTTGGTAACGTTGGTGGAATAAAATATTTTATTTATCATTTCTCTAACATTTTATCTCCAAAACTCAACGGCAATAAGCTTTTAATGCTATCTACTACATAAATTCCTTCGTCGCTATACATCAATATTCTCATGGGTGTTTTGTATCGGTTTTCTACTTCTAAAAGCACCTGTCGGCAGGCGCCGCAGGGTGTTATCACATCTTTTGTGAATTTTCCATTATTGTGTGCTGCCACGGCTATGGCAACAACTTTTTGGTCGGGATAATTAGCATTGGCAAAGAAAACTGCGGTGCGTTCGGCACATAATCCCGATGGATATGCTGCATTTTCCTGATTGTTACCTGTTATAATTTCTCCATTTTCGAGCAGCAACGCCGCTCCAACCCTGAAATTAGAATAACGTGCATATGCGCTTTTTGTAGCTTTTTTTGCGGCTTCGATTAGTTTTTTTTCCGTTTCGGTACATTCATCTAAAAGATAAACGCTTATCTTTGTAGTTAAATTTATTTCTTTCATTTTATTTGATTGAAATATAAAAAAATACTTTCTTTAATGAGATTTCATTACAAATATAGATATATTTCGGTTCTTTTTCTCTTTTTGATTTGTTTATTTGCTTCAAACTTAGTTTTAGGGCAAAGCCGCTTAAAGACTTACGAAGATTATATCAATAAGTATTCTGATGTTGCTGTACGTCATATGGACAATTATCAGATTCCGGCCTCCATTAAATTAGCGCAAGGGCTTTTAGAGTCGGGAGCAGGAATGAGTGAATTGGCAAGGCAGTCTAACAACCATTTTGGTATAAAATGTCATCGAGGATGGAGAGGAGAATCAGTGTATGCTGCCGATGATACACCTAACGATTGTTTCCGGAAATATCGCAAAGTAGAGGAATCTTATGAAGATCATTCGGAGTTTTTGACTACCGGAAGCCGCTACCGAGAACTTTTCGATTTATCAATTACCGATTATAAAGGCTGGGCACGTGGTTTACAAAAAACCGGCTACGCCACAGATAGGGCATACGCCAATAAACTTATCAAGCTTATCGAGGATTATGAGTTATATCGGTTCGATAACAAAAATTATCGGCGTGGCGTTACTCGTCAACAACGCGAACGGGCTAGAGAGCAGCAAGTTGCACAAGCCAACTGGACACACCAACCTTATAAAACGCATGGCTTGGTTTATGTTATTGCTGTAAACGGTGACACATTTGCCGGAATAGCCAACGAATTCGGCTTTAAAGAAAAAGATCTACTTAAATTTAACGAAGTTCCTGAAGATTTTCCGTTGAGCGAGGGTGATATCGTTTATTTTCAAAAGAAAAAACCGAGAGCTGATATGCCTTACTTTGAACACGTTGTTCAAATAGGAGAATCTATGTACAGTATTTCGCAAAAATACGGCATGCAACTCCGAAACTTGTATAGATTAAACAAAAAAAGCTACGAGTATATTCCCGAGGAAGGGGATGTGCTTAAACTCAGATAATAAATTATTTAAACCAAATTATGAAAAAAGTATTTTTTGCTGTTATCGCGTTTGTTGTTACAACAACATTCGTTTACTCTCAAACTACCGAAGACACTGTAAAAGTAGAACCTAAATGGAAACTAGAAGGTGTTGCAGGTATTAATTTTTCTCAAACTGCACTCAAAAACTGGGCAGGTGGAGGTGAAAACTCGCTTGCCGGAAACACTTATCTTAACGGTGCATTACTCTACAAATCGGAAAAATGGGCGTGGGAAAATAATCTGGCTTTAGATTATGGATTAGCACGCACGGCGTCAACAGGAGTTAGAAAAAGTACCGATAAAATTGATTTCGCCTCAAAATTGGGTTATCAGGCCAAAGAGAAACTATTTTATACCGCTCTTTTCGACTTTAAAACTCAATTTACCGAGGGCTACAATTATACAGTAACGCCCATAAAACGCATATCAAACTTTATGGCACCGGCGTATGCAACATTTTCTATAGGGTTAGATTACAAGCCAAACGATAATTTTTCACTTTACTATTCGCCTCTTGCCGCGAAATTTACGTGGGTCCTGGATGATGAGTTTTCCAAAGCAGGAATGTTTGGTGTTGATTCGGGAAAATGTTTCAAAGGTGAATTCGGATCGTATTTGAAAACAGTGTACAAACTGCAAATTATGGAAAATGTAGATTTAATTTCAAAAGCTGACTTTTTTACGGCGTACGATAAGAGTTTCGGGAACATTGATGTGGACTGGGATGTTCTATTAAGTATGAAGATTAATAAATACCTGAGCTCTACATTCAATACCACACTGCGTTACGATGATGATGTGTCTTATGTTGATAAAGAAGGAGTTTCGCGCGGACCGCGTGTGCAATTCCGACAGATTTTGGGTATAGGTTTAGCTTATAAATTTTAAAAAATATGATATATAACACTCAAAAGAAAAAACTTGTTTTACCGGAATACGGAAGAAATATACAAAATATGGTCGATCATTGCGTGATGCTTAAAGACAGAGAAGAACGCAAAAAATGTGCTTATGCCGTTGTTGATATTATGGGAAATATGTTTCCGCATTTGCGCGATGTGAATGATTTTAAGCATATTCTGTGGGATCATTTGGCAATAATGGCCGATTTTCAACTCGATATCGATTATCCGTATGAAGTGGTTACAAAAGAAGATTTGAACACCACTCCCGACAAATTGAATTACAGTCGTGCAACAATGAAATACCGACATTACGGCAAATTGCTGGAGAAAATGATTGTAATTGCTGCCGATATGGAAGATGGAGAAAAGAAAGATTTTCTTATTACTCAATTGACCACTCAAATGAAAAAATCTTATTCTCAATGGAATAAAGATGTTGACGATGAGAAAATAATTGCTGATTTGTATGAACTTTCGGATGAGAAAATTCAATTGGATAATGAGAGTTATTCTATTGCAGATGTTAAAAACATGGCTTCCAGACGCAGGTTGAAAACAATAAAATCGCAACGGCGCAGGTAATAAGCAATGATAACTAAGGAAGAAGTCATCAAAATTGGGAAATTGCAAAAATCTTACGGTATTAAAGGTGAGATTTCATTCGTTTTCGATAAGTCGGCGTATGCCGATATTGATACCGAATTTTATTTTCTGGATATTGATGGAATTTTCGTTCCTTTTCTTCTGGAAGAAATCACTTTCATCACCGATACAAATGCTCGGGTAAAATTCGAAGACATTGACAATGAAACTCGCGCTGCCAAGTTTGCCAACCTACACGTTTTCTTGCTTCGCAAACAAGTATCCGAAAATTTAACCGATGAGAAATTAGATTGGGATTTCTTTATCGGTTATACGGTTTTCGATCAGCATTTGCGAAATTTGGGTACCATCGAAAGTGTAGATTCTGCTACCATAAATATTCTTTTCATCATAAAAAAGGGAGAAGAAGAATTACTTATTCCGGCCACTGAAGATTTTATTATTTCCATAAATGACGAGCAACAGACTCTTCATATGAAATTACCCGAAGGGCTCATAGATTAAGAACAAGATTGTCGAGATGTCCGTTTTTGTTTATCTTTGCACCTTTCTTTGCAATATTTGCACTCAATGAATCATCAAAAGCGAAAAATAGCTGTTTTAGGTTCCACGGGCTCCATCGGCACACAAGCGCTGGATGTTATTTCGCAACATCCCGAGCGCTTCGAGGCGTACGCTTTGGTTGCCAATAATCAAGTGGATAAATTGATTGAGCAAGTTCGTCAATTTAAGCCCGAAGTGGTAGTTATCGCCAACGAAGCAAAATATGTCGTATTGAAAGATGCGCTTGCAGATTTACCTGTAAAAGTTTGGGCCGGAGCCGAAGCGATTGAGCAAGTGGTTCAGGATTCTGAAATTGATATGGTGCTGACGGCAATGGTTGGTTTCTCCGGACTAAAACCTACAATTTCGGCTATAAAAGCGCGAAAAACTATCGCGTTAGCGAATAAAGAAACGTTAGTTATTGCCGGCGAGTTGATTACTAAACTGGCATTGGAAAACAAAACACCTGTTTTACCGGTAGATTCAGAACATTCGGCTATTTTTCAATGCTTAACCGGAGAGGGAAACAACGAAATCGAAAAAATATTGCTTACCGCATCAGGTGGGCCGTTCCGAAATTTTTCGAGGGCACAATTGCAGAAAGTAACCAAAAAGCAGGCACTCAATCACCCCAACTGGAACATGGGAGCAAAAGTTACAATAGATTCATCCACATTGATGAACAAAGGCTTGGAGATGATTGAAGCAAAATGGCTTTTTGATGTAAATCCTTCACAAATTGAGATAATCGTGCATCCGCAATCCATTATCCACTCTATGGTTCAATTTAAGGATAGATCGATAAAAGCACAGCTGAGCTTACCCGATATGCGAATGCCCATTCAATATGCTTTTTCGTATCCCGAAAGATTTTCATCGGAAACAAAACCGGTCGATTTCTTTGAACTTTCAACACTTACTTTTGAAAAACCCGATATCGAAAGGTTCCGTAATCTGCGTTTGGCATACAAATCTATAGAAGTTGGAGGGAATATGCCGTGCATAATGAATGCAGCAAATGAGATAGCGGTAGAGCTGTTTTTACAGGAAAAAATCGGTTTTCTGCAAATGAGCGACCTTATTGAACAAACCATGTCAAAAACTGTTTTTATCCAGAATCCTTCGCTGGAAGATTACATACAAACCGATGCCGAAGCTCGTAAGACTGTGCTTGAGGTATCAAAATCAATAAATTAAACAAATTAAATGGAGACTTTTTTAATTAAAGCGTTACAACTGATACTAAGTTTGTCTATTCTCGTTGTTATCCACGAATTAGGACATTTTATTTTTGCGCGAATTTTCAAAATCAGGGTAGAAAAATTTTATCTTTTTTTCGATCCTTGGTTTGCATTATTCAGACATAAACCCAAAAATAGTGATACGGAATACGGCGTAGGTTGGTTACCGTTAGGTGGTTATGTGAAAATTTCGGGAATGATAGACGAGTCCATGGATAAGGAACAAATGGCTCAACCTGTTCAGCCGTGGGAGTTTCGTGCAAAACCTACCTGGCAGCGGCTTTTAGTGATGATTGGCGGCGTTTTATTCAATATTATTCTGGCTTTCTTCATTTACTCGATGATCGTTTTCCGTTGGGGCGATTCGTACATTCCGATGAGTCAGGTAAAATCGGGAATGGAATACAGTGAAACTGCCGAAAGAGCCGGCTTTCAAGATGGCGATATCCTTTTGTATGCCGATGGAAAAGAAATTATTGACAGGGCAGGAGTGGTTGACAATTTTGCTGCACAAGTTATCGATGCCAAGACTGTTACGGTATTGCGAAATGGACAGGAAATAAATATCCAATTGCCGGACGATTTTGTTCAGCAGCTTATGCGTGATAAAAAAGGTTTTGCCGGATATAAAGATGATGTGCCAACCGTGGTAGATAAGATACAAAAAGGTACGGAAGCCGAAAAGATGGGACTTGCAAAAGGAGATAGTTTGGTAAGTGTGAACGGTGTTGTAACCCCTACTTTCATGGAGTTCAGAAATGAACTTCAAAAAAACAAGGGACAGCAAATATCTATTGATTACTATCGCAATGGCGTGCTTCAAACCGCATCGGCTCAGTTGGATACAACGGCTATTTTAGGATTCAATATTGTATCGTATCTTGTAACAGATCATTATTCGTTTTTTGCTTCTTTTCCGGCAGGAATTAAGTATGGAATCCGCACTTTAAAAGGATATATCTCACAATTCAAGCATATTTTCACCAAAGAAGGAGCATCGTCATTAGGCGGTTTTGGAACCATAGGAAATCTTTTTCCTGCAAAATGGAACTGGTACTCGTTTTGGATAATGACGGCTTTTCTATCGGTTATTTTGGCATTTATGAATATTCTTCCTATTCCGGGATTGGATGGAGGACATGTTCTCTTTCTTCTTTTTGAGATAGTTACAGGAAGAAAACCCAGCGATAAGTTTTTGGAGTATGCTCAAATTGCCGGTATGGTTTTGCTTATAGGATTGGTTCTGTATGCCAATGGAATGGATCTTGTGAGAGCAATATTTAAGTAAAGATTAAATAGTTTTAATTATGAAAGTTCCCTTAGGGGATTTAGGGGTAAAATGAAAATTTCAGAACTCATACATCAAACTTCGAAACCGATATTTTCTTTTGAACTGCTTCCACCGTTGAAAGGGAATAGTATCAAGCAGGTTTTCAGAACTATCGATCGGCTGAAGGAGTTTGGTCCGAAGTACATAAATATAACTACACATCATAGCGAAAATATATACAAAGAAGATGACAGTGGTGTTATCCGAAAAGTCAATGTAAGAAGGCGTCCCGGATCGGTTGCCATTGCTGCTGCTATTCAAAATAAATATGGTATTCGTGCGGTTCCGCACATTATTTCTCAGGGTTTTTCGAAAGAAGAAACGGAATACGCGTTAATTGATCTATCGTTTTTGGGAGTTACCGATTTGCTGTTATTGCGTGGCGATACCAAAAAACTCGATGCCGATCAGCGAAAAATGGATTCTCATTTGTATGCAACAGGGTTGCAGGAGCAAGTGAATAACTACAACAATGGAATTGCTTTTGATGGCTCTGCGTTTCAGGCTCCAGAAACACCTTTTACGTATGGAATGGCGTGTTATCCCGAGAGACATGAGGAGTCTCCTAATATGGAATCGGAGATTTATTACACAAAAATGAAAGCAGAGAACGGTGCTGATTATTTAGTAACACAAATGTTCTTTGATAATCAAAAATACTTTGATTTTGTTGATCGTTGTCGTGCCGAAGGCATTACTATTCCTATTGTTCCCGGCATAAAACCTATCCATCTGAAAAATCAATTAAACGTGCTTCCTAAGGTTTTTAGAACCGAAATTCCGGAAGACTTAGAACGCGAACTTCGTAAATGCAAAACCGATGCCGATGCCGTTGAGGTAGGAGTGGAGTGGTGTCTTTTGCAAAGCAAAGAGTTGATGCAACATAACGTTCCCGGAATTCACTATTATGCTTTGAGTGCTACCGAAAGCATTTATCGGGTGGCAAGGGAAGTTTATTGATGTGTTTATTGATGTGCTATATTTGAGTTAGTTATATCAAAAAAATGTTCTTTATCTGCTTTGTGACTTAAGATTGAATGTTTCTACGAAAACATTATCTGACCATCAGAAATCACCATTTCACAGTCAGAAATGTTCATTTCACTCTTAGGAATAACTATTTCACTCACAGAAATGA
>JAUNUM010000166.1 GCA_030538215.1 Bacteroidia bacterium | reverse complement strand
TAAAGGTTAGTTACATAAACAAAGAACTGACCTTAAAGAATAGTGCGGTAAATGAACGTAGGGCGATACTTGTGAGATTTATTGATCCGAATGGGATGGATATATTCATTTATCACTGGGTAGGCGATGATTATGGTGAAGGAGTATGGAAAAAAGGACATTATAATAAAGAAACAGGAGCGCTATTAGAAGCTTTTGCTAAGACTAAAGTTGGATATACTTTTTTATCCAAATACGCTAAAGCTGGCCAGAAAATAGGAAGTATTGAATTTAAGACTGATGGTATATACCACAAACAAAATTTAAATTTCTATGAATTCAAAACGAGAGGAGCTGCATCAGGGGCACGAATAATAGAAAATAAAGATAATTTAAACTTTAATATACAATTAAATACAGTCTCTTTAGATAATCCTGGAGGAAAAGAAAGTTATTACGTTACTATTGGTCATGAAACTCTTATTCATATTGATCAAGTTGATGATAATCTGATTGAAGCATTCCATAATAATAAAGCTAAATTTAGATCATTAATGGAAAAACAAAAAGAAAATGAATATAACCGTGGGGATTTTGATCATAAAAAATATATAAATGGAGATAAAAACTATAATTCTTTTAATTTGTATATAAAACAATTGCAAAAATTAGTAAATCCTAATTTAATTCAAAAAGCTAGAGAAAAACATGATGAAAATTATCAGAAATTCCGTAAAAAGTAATATTATAACATTTATTATTTTATTCTTATTTTCATGTAACAATAATAGTATAGATAATATTTCCTATTACAAAGAAAAAAAAACTGATGGTAATATAATTAACTATTACGCAGTTAATATGATTAAGAATAAAAATATTACTAAGGTAATAACATTACGATACAGCGATTATAAAGAAGCAATAACCGATACTTTGACTGAATTTTATAGAATAAAAAATGAAGAAGTTTATAAGTTAAGTAATCAAAATGATAAAAAGGGCAACCTTTACTTAACTACAAAAAGTAGCAATTGCGTTACATATAATTATTCTGATTCAATTCTTAATTATTTGTTAGTCTCAAGACATTGCTTTATCGGCACTAAAATTTGCAATACAAGTATTGGAGCAATAGAAACAAACGTATTTATTAAGAAAGTTGGTCAAAATGACGATATAATATCTAAAGTATATTATGACATAAATTTCAAATTAATAAAGGAAGAATATTTAGAAGGATACATTACTCCCTACTATATTGAAATAACAGACAGTATCCCTGATAACTTTAGATTTTTAATAAATAGTAGAAATATTGTGTCAAATTAAAGCTAAGACATACAGATGAATTTGTGAAAAAATCAAGTTAGTTAGAATTCAAGCATCACATTTTTGGTTAGAATCCATAAATTAATAACTAAGAAGTTTTCATATTATAAATTTAGAATCAGCACGATATCGCCACCGGACAGAAGTTAAGCGTAACTCATCAAACGACCATGGCAGGCGTGGTAATTCCCATGACTAATGTAATGACACCGCTTGCCACCGCGCAAATCTCCACCACGTCTAAAACAGACTATTGCGGCAATGTGATTTACGAAAATGGTGTTTTAAGCAAGTTACTTACGGAAGAAGGATATATATCATTTTCCCAAACAACGCCACAGATAGCCACATATTATTACTACCTCAAAGACCATCAAGGAAACAACCGGGTAGTAATTAACCAGAGTGGAACAGTAAAGCAGGTAAATCATTATTATCCTTTTGGCGGATTGTTTGGTGAAGGTCTTCAAGATGAAAAACAACCGTATAAATATAATGGTAAAGAACTTGATCGTATGCATGAGTTGGATTTGTTCGATTACGGGGCAAGACATTATGATGCAGCGCTGGGCAGGTGGATGACGGTGGATCCGTTGGCGGAGAAGTATTATGGGATAAGTCCGTATGTGTATGTGGCGAATAATCCGGTGAATTTTGTTGACCCTGATGGAAGGCAAGGCATCCCTTACGGACTCTATAGATCGTATAGAGCATATAGGGCATATAGAGCTGCAAGAGTAGCACAGATTTCGGGTATTGTTGGAACAGGAGTAGCAGAGGCAACAATAATTACTAGTGGAGCTTTTGTTATGGGGAAATATGGAATTGAGTATTTAACTCAACCACTATGGATTGAAAATCCATAGGTTGGATTTCGACTATAAGTCG
>JAUNUM010000165.1 GCA_030538215.1 Bacteroidia bacterium | reverse complement strand
GAAGAACTTTTTATTTGCTCCGATTTATGACGCATTATTTTGATTTAACTATAGCTGCCGTGCTCGTGATGTTGATTAATAAGCATTTGCTGGGCTGCCGGAGATTTAAGCATAAAGTTATATTTATCGGCTCCGGCCGGCACACCGGCTTCCTTCATTAAATATAGTGCCGACTGCATCCCTATTGGTATATTCGCCCCAAGGTGAGGGCTATCAAAACTAACCCACAAGCGAGTGTTGTGGTCTATATTATTTTTCTCCATCCAAGCCAAAGCATAGCGGGTTATTTGTCCACCCATGCTAGGCCCCACTACAACTAATTTTTCATTACTTCCATTGTCTTTTATTTCTTGATTCAGTTTCTTGATTAATGTGGCAACGGTAAGTGCATTGCGTTCAATATAGTCTGCACCACCATCTACAAATCGAAACCGTAATGGTAAAAACCAAAAATCAGGCATCCAGATTTTACGAATACGGTCGCTTGGGAAATTAACGATAACCACATCATAACCTTTAGTGTTTAAGTCTTCTACTAAATATCGTTCCTTTTTTTGGGAGTCTATATATTTCATTAAATCATAAATTGAAGGAGGGTTGTTACTGGTGTCGTTTGGATCTTTATAGTCCTTCTGCTCTATTTTGCGAGTGTCTCCCGGGTCAAAACCATCGATAATAAGGAGTGGTTTTCGCAATTTTTTATCGGAGTTAGCATGAAATACGCGGTAGTCCAATCGCCCATATAAATCCGTAGATTCGTCATATCCTTTAAAAGAGTAATCCGATACAAAATCCCTAACATCGGTTGTGTTTGTATGTCCGCTTCTGGGGGTAGATTCCGGTATGTAAACAAACAGTATGCTTCGAGTAGTAAGGATCGCTCCATCCGTGAAAGCAATATGATAGGTTTGAACGGTTCGTTGTGTTTGAGAGAAATGTACAGTTGCTTCGTTGATGGATAGGTTGCCGTTTTTAATAATACTTCGTGTTATGCCGTCGCCTAAATCGGCAGTAAGAGTTTGTATTGGTTTCCCATTGGAGTAGATTAAATCAGACCGAAACTTAAACCGGATGCTATTGCCTTGCACCTCGTCTTTCAATGGAGATACAACGGTGGCGTAATGTGTAGTATAAGGCTTTTTTCCGTCAATCAGCCTCAACTCATGCCCTACAAGTGAAAAAGCATTGTTCGGGTTATTCGGATTACTCTCGTCGTAATTCAAAACACTGTATTTTGTATTGAGTATACCTATATTAACGGTATTAAGCAACTCTTCATCAGCACCTATTTTTGCACGTAATCCCATATAATCGGTAAATATCTGTTCTTTACTCGATTGGTATATTTCGGTAAGTGCTTGTTGAAAGTAAGAATTTGAAGCCGTATCAATACGGTTCAGATTGAAATTGGGTAAATTTGTCATCCCAACACTCCTTTGATAAATAATGTACTCATCAGGATTAATTTCAGCACTTCTTGTGCCGGAATTATTATGAGCATTGTTCAGGTAATTATCTAACGTTAGCGTTTCTTCGTAAGGAACTTGTGCCGATAGATAAATGCAGCACAAAATGAAAACAAAAAGTAATGATAGCTTTTTCATGTTTATTTATTTTTTATCATATAATGTATTTAAGTTCAAATCAAATCGACCTTCAGATATCGTTGTTATTTCATCACCATCTTCTTCTTTTAGTACGGCATGAAAGATCCCGGATATTACAAAGTTCTCTTTGTCGTAGCGCGTAATGATTATTTCTCCCGAATTGGTATATGATCCATAAAACTTATATTTGCCGGTTGTAGGGCTTACTGCTCGGCAAGAAATATAACAATGAAAAGGCTGGTTGAAATACGAATGAAATACGGCATCCTCTAATTTATATGTCTTTTCTCCATTCAAATCCAATTGATATAGATAGAGCTGAATGTATTGAATGTTTATGATATTTTTACCTCTCATGGCGTAAATCATATCGGAATAGTTTTCGGTATCGGAATAATAGGCTTTAACACTAAGCGGATTTCCTGGTGATGGTTGCATAAATTGCAGGTCGGGTTTTAGAGGAGTAAACACTTTGCCATTATACAAACATCCAAAGGTATTAGCCCCTGTTTGTGTGATAGGTGGCAGTTGGTCTTTTGCATCTTTTTCTTTCTCGCACCCCATTCCTCCCACTAAAAAGAACAGGGCAGTCATTATAAATAAATTTGTTTTTCTTTTCATAATCATT
>JAUNUM010000164.1 GCA_030538215.1 Bacteroidia bacterium | reverse complement strand
GTAGGACGTTATAATGCAGTAATCAGAACAATATCAGGAGTGTATTCATCAGAATCAAAATCGGACGCCACGCTCGAAGAAGCGCGCGCCATGACCGAAAAGTTTGCGAAGAAAGAAGGACGCCAACCCAGAATTATGGTGGCAAAAATGGGACAAGACGGACACGATCGCGGAGCGAAAGTTGTAGCTACGGGTTATGCCGATTGCGGTTTCGATGTGGATATGGGGCCGTTGTTCCAAACTCCGGCGGAGGCCGCACGTCAGGCCGTTGAAAACGATGTGCACGTGTTGGGAGTATCGTCGCTGGCAGCAGGACACAAAACGTTGGTTCCGCAAGTAATAGACGAGTTGGCAAGATTGGGCCGTCCCGATATTATCGTTATCGCCGGAGGCGTAATTCCTGCCCAGGACTACGATTTTCTTTACAAAGCGGGTGTTGCCGCTATTTTTGGGCCGGGCTCGCCGGTGGCAAAATCGGCTATACAGATTGTAAAGATTTTGTTGGGCGAAGATTGATGCGGGTTTTGGGTTACGAGTTGTGGGTTTTTCGGGAGATGATGCTTGGGGCTTCGTTCAATTTTAAGTAGCAGCTGCTTCCAAAGCAGCTGCTATTGAGGTAAATATTAATTGCGGGTTATGAAAGAAATTTCGTAGCTCGCAATTGTTTTATTAACTTTGTCAAAGTTTCAAACTTTGACAAAGATTTGGTGTATTTTTGTAAAACAAGTTTTTTAGATTATGGCAAAAGAAAATAAATATCCCAAAAAAGACACCTCACTCAATAAAATAAATGAGTCGTCTATAGCATATTCTGTACCCATAAAAAGAGAACAGGATAATAAACAACATGAATACCTGACAAGTGATGAGTTTTGGGAAAAAGTAGAAGAAAAAAGAAAAAACTTTTGTTCAAAACATGGTATTGTATAGTTCACAGGCATTAAACGACTTCGATATTATTTTTGAAGGGTTGCTGCATTGGGAAAAAATCAAATTGAGTGAACAGTTCACCATTGATTATGTCAATGATATTAAAACCGAATGTGAAAAAATTCCTTACAAATCTTACCATGAAAACACCACCTACAAAACTCACAAGCTTCACGGTCAAAAAGTACACCGATACCACCGCAATCCCCACACAACATGGTATATTTTGTATGATATGGATACCAAAGGCACCGTTTTTGTGAACAGAATAATCTCCAATTACACAACAGTTGAGTGAATTGATTCAGGATTTGTAATTTTGGATTTGGAAAATGAATTGCGGGTTTAGTAAAGTTTTAAAAATAAGTTCCGCATCTTATTTTAATTTTCCATACGCGCTATGCGGCTCTAAACCGCAAAGCGTATTCTCTCGAAGAATGATACGTTATTTTTTACTTTACTATGAAAGTTTTTTTCGTAATCCGCAATTGTTTTAGCATAATGACTGAGATCTGATATTTGATTGAATATCTGCATTTTCACTTCTTAGTTTTGCAAAGATAGTGGTTTTTGGGAAATGGCAAAATTTTGAGGGGAAATTTTAAATGGTGATTTTTGGGAAGTTACATACGATACGATAGTGTAGAATCAGATGCTAACAAATTCTTAATTTTATTCAAAGTATTTATTACATCTTTTTTCGTTTTAGGTTCTGTTTTACTATTCTCAATCATTGAAATAAAATTATTGATTATTTCAATATTTTTCTGATTAGATAATTTCATTTTATTAATTTCTATATTACCCTTTAATTCAACGGATTTAGTAATAATCTCCATCAATTTTGGAAGAAGTATTAATAACTTAAACGATTTGTTCAACTCAATTATAGGATTTAATTTAATTAATTCATTAAACAATGCTAATAAATTATCCCTCTCTTTATATCTATAATGAACAGTACACTCTCTTAAAATAGTATTATTAATTGATGTGTCAGAAGATAGTTCTTTTAATCCATTTTCAATTATATTCAATGATTCAATAATATGTTTCTCTTGAGAATTTTCAAAAGTTGATAATATATAATTCTTCCAAAATGATAAAGATTTATCATCTTCATCATATCCATATATGTGTTTAAAACCTTCATAAATGACAATATTGATGCGTCTTAAATTTAATTGTTTTTCAAAATAAAATTCTGAACTTAAATAAGCTCTAATAGCACTTGCTAAATCCAGATATATAAATAATATATGAATAAAAGGATAATTAGATTCTATAAATGGTTCAATCTTACTTGCG
>JAUNUM010000163.1 GCA_030538215.1 Bacteroidia bacterium | reverse complement strand
TCTTTTTCTTTCATTGTGATTTTTTTTATGTAACGCTATTTCAGGACGAGACATTAACTAAAACAAAAAAGAGCCTTCGGTATTCAGGCTCTTTTATGTGTCTAAAATAAATAAGTTTTATCCGGCTGTTACAGTAGTATCCAGCGGTGTATAAGTACGTTGTGCCAACTCTTTGTCCATTGTGTAAATTCCGAAACCGTTGTTACCAATTAATTTCAGGCTGTCAATCATTCCTTGAGCGGTTTCTTCTTCTTCAACCTGTTCGTTTACAAACCATTGAAGCATATTCTCGCTGGCGTAGTCGTTTTCGCTTCTTGCAATTGCTACCAAATTATTAATCAGTCCGGTAACCACTTTTTCGTGTGCTAATGTATCTTCGAAAGCTTTTAGCAATGATTCCCACGAAGTATCTACTTTGTCAATCGGTTTTAGCTCCACTTTGTTACCTTTGGCAATCAGGTAGTTCATGAATTTTTGCGCGTGATCTTGCTCTTCCTGAAACTGAACTTTAAACCAGTTGGAAAAACCCATCAATCCCTCGTTCGCAAAATGAGCCGACATGGATAAATACAAATACGCCGACCAAAATTCAGCATTAACTTGTTCGTTAATAGCCTTTTCTAGTTTTTTACTTACCATAGTAATAGTTTTTAATAATTCATTAATTCTATTCTGTTAAACACTTTTCTCCCGAAAATGTTTACAGCCAATTTTGCTTTCTCTATATGGTTTCGCTGATTCCCAAATAGAGCGATACAGAGAAGATGAAGTCTTGAAATGCCTTATTATCAGATGATTTATGACGAAGTTGTATTTTTTTATGCCCACTTCACATTATAAGAAATATTCGTATCTTTGTATCTTGGTTTTTATTGGTATAGATAAAATATCAAACTCATTTTAAATTTTATCTGATGAATCTGTTAAAAGAGAAAATGATGAAATATGATGTGCCGCAGAAGTTTAAAGCGGCGGGCATCTATCCATATTTCAGGGTTATCGAAAGCGATCAGGATACGGAAGTTGTCATCAACGGCAAAAAAGTGTTGATGTTTGGCTCCAACGCGTACTTAGGACTCACCAACCATCCAAAAGTGAAAGAAGCGGCTGTTGAAGCCACAAAAAAATATGGCACCGGTATGGCCGGTTCGCGTTTTCTAAATGGAACACTTGATATTCATATCGAACTGGAACGGAAACTTGCCAATTTTTTACGGAAAGATGATGCGATAGTTTTTTCCACCGGATTCACGGTGAACGAAGGAGTTTTGGGAGCAGTTACCGGACGCGAAGATTATATCCTCTGGGATGAAAGAAACCACGCTTCCATTATTGAAGGAACCCGTGTTTCTTTTTCAACAAAATTCAAATTTCGTCACAACGATATGGTATCGCTCGAGAGGCAGTTGATGCGTTGCGATCCCAACAAAGTTAAACTTATTGTGGTGGACGGCGTGTTTAGCATGGAGGGAGATTTGGCCGATATTCCGGGCATTGTAAAGCTTGCCAAAAAATATAATGCCAACATTATGGTTGATGAAGCACACGGATTGGGCGTTTTAGGACAAAGATACAACGGTAAAGGTGCTGCGGATCATTTTGGATTGCTTCCCGATGTGGATCTTATTATGGGAACTTTCAGTAAATCGCTGGCTTCTATCGGCGGATTCATCGCCGGAGATTATCATACGATTAACTATTTGCGCCACAATGCTCGCACGTATATTTTTAGCGCAAGTATCACGCCGGCGGCCACTGCTGCGGCATCTGTGGCGTTGGATATACTTCGCTCAGAACCCGAACGGATTAAAAATTTGTGGGAATTGACACATTACACCATTCAGCAATTCAAAGATCGTGGATTTGAAGTGGGTCCGACTTCAACACCCATAATTCCGCTGTATGTTCGTGATAACGAAAAAACGTTTGCCATTACCAAACTGCTTTTCGAAGACGGAATTTTTGTAAATCCTGTTGTGTCGCCCGCCGTTGCCCCCGATGAAACGCTTATACGCTTTTCGTTGATGGCAACACACACGTATCAACAAATCGATTACGCCATTGAACATATCGAAAAAATGTTCAAAAAGTTCGGCGTAATTTAAAATATAACTTAGAAACTGTTTTGAGTTTTTTCAGATAATGTTACCCCATCTAACTTCCCCAAAGGGGAAGAATTCCGGGCTAAGAATCACTTGCAGCCACAAGTCCCTTTCTTTTGGAAAGGGATTTAGGGATAGGTTTT
>JAUNUM010000061.1 GCA_030538215.1 Bacteroidia bacterium | reverse complement strand
ACTCCGTCAGACATAAGAAATTTAGGATAACCGGTTCTTAAGTAATTGTTATATGCAGTCCATGTTCCATGAAAGTATGTAGAAATATACTGCTGAACCATAATTAATTCCAATTTTTTATCCATATTATCAGCTTTTGAAAAACTTATTAAGTCTGATTGAATATATTTTTCAGCCTCGTTAGAATTCAGATAGGCTCCATAGCTGGGGACATGAGAGTTATAGAAATCAAAAGACGCGCGAATTGCATTATTATAATGAGTCTCGGCATTTCCATTAATCCAACCTCTTACTATACCCTCTGCTATAATTAATTCTGTTTCTGTGTATCCCAAAAGAACTTTAGGTTCATTAACAGGATTTTCATAATAACGAGGATGGGGTTTGGATATATTTCCTGCCACAGCTTTATCATTAACAGCCGAATACGCTTTTATAGGATTGCCACCTTCGTAGCTTGAATAATCATTAACCGGTAGTCCTTTATCCTGTGAGTTTTTGGTTTGAGTTACGAACGTAATAAGTCGTGCATCTTGTCTTTTTGCCATAAGGGCAACAAAGGTAGAATCCATATATTTACCTGAACCGAACCCACTATCATTAAATAAAGGATAGCGATTGCCTTGCCTGTCAAGATAAACAACCTGCATATTATCTGCATTGGATGCAATTATTGGCTGTCCATTTATAATTGATGCAAATTCACTTTTTACGTGTGGCATACTTTGTTCTTTCTTACTCAATGTCATTAGAACTTTTAGTCGGAAAGAGTTAATAGCTTTTTGCCATTTCGCAAGATCACCGTTGTAAATAATATCTCCTTTAATCGGCTCTTTTGTATTTTGAAGTATACCGCTTGCTGTTTTCAGGTCAGCTAATATGCCCTGAAAAATAACCTCCTGAGCATCGTACTTGGGAGTGTAAATATTATCGTTTTCCCCTTTTAATGCTTCAGTATATGGAATATCTCCAAATTTTGTTGTAAGATTATAAAAATAAACCGATTTTAAAAAAGTGAAATTGCAATATGCCCCTGAGAATTAATCTTCTCAGCTTCTTCTTTCATTTTAATTATACTTCTCAACTTGTTATAATCACTGAAAGAACCTCTATTCCATTTATAGTATACTAATGTGCTTTCACCGTCGGATTGTACGAGTACACGTGTTGTGTAAAGTGGATCTTGGCTTATATTGTCAAAAAGAGACCAAATCACATTTGTCAACAATAACTGTGGGTCAGCAGTTGTTACTTTATTAGGGTCGGTATTCATTTCACTGAAATTTGAACACCCTGTAAGCAAAGAATAGAGAATAAAAAAACTTATAACAGGCTTAATAAATAGTGATTTTATTTTTTTTATTTTTTTCATTTTTCTAATTTTTTAAAGTTTAACAGACATACTAATACCTACATAACGAGCTGATGGATCTTGTAAGTCATTATCTTTTGAACCGAAATCAGGATCTAGGTATGGTATTTTTTTCAAAACAAAAAGATTGTTACCGAACAATGTTACATCTAATCCGGAAATTCCCGATAACTTGATAAGGTTATTAATATCGTATGATATTGCCAATCTCCGCAGTTTTAAAAACGATGTACTGAATGTATTGGCAAACTCTTTGCTTTCATCAACACTAACTACTGCTCTATAAGGATAGTTTTGTGCCCAGCTTTGCCAATTCACTGCTGTAGTATTCTCTTTATAAGTTCTAGTGTCGGAAGTTATATTTCCATCAATATCACGGCTCAACTCTCCACCTGTAACAACAACTCCTTGAGGAACGTAAACCGGCTTTCCGGTTTTATATTCCGTATCGCGCCATGTAGTGGATTTTGGATGTTTTCCTGCCCACCACATTTTTTGATGTGTATTTGAAACAAGCGTTCCCCCAATTGCGCCATCAATATCTAAATTAATTCTAAATCCATTAAATTCTATAGTATTTTGCCATCCGTACATATAATCGGGAAGCTGATTTCCGACAAAACTAGGATAACTGTCCTTAATTGGCATTCCACGACCATCGAGAATTAATTTTCCGTCGGCGCTTTTTTGCCACACCGTAGCATAGATGGCATCAAATCTGTCACCCACTTTCAAATTACCATATTTTGGATTGTCGTTATAAATTTTGCTTAATTTTTTGGCTTGACCGGAAAAATTTATATTCATATTCCATTTAAGTCGGCTATTCATAATAGGAGTAGCACCAAGTATTATTTCAAATCCATTTGTTTTATAAATATTGCCATTTACTAATCGGCTTGTAAAGCCTGATGCCTCTGAAATAGGGAGTTTTATAATTTGATTCTCATCTATATTATGAAAATATGTAATCTCTAAGCTCAACCTGTTTTTTGCAAATGAAGTGGCTAAACCTGCTTCATAAGAAGTGGTTTTTTCGGGCTTAATTAATGGATTTACTAAGTTTTCAGGATAATATACTGATTGATTTGATCCATACATTGTCCCTTTATTATAAACCGGGTTTAACTGGTATGGAGCAAGATCATTAGAAACCACTGCCCAAGAGCCGTATAGCTTAAAAAAATCTATAAAATCGGGAGTTTTAATGTAGTCAGACACTATACTACTCAAGGATACAGAAGGATAAAAGTATGAACGATGCTCTTTAGGGAGAGTTGAAGCCCAGTCATTTCTACCCGTAAAGGTTAAATATGTTGAATGAAACAAACTCATATTTAATGATCCATATATACTATTGATTGCTTTCTCAGACAAATAATTTGTTGCAATAACGGGACCGATAGTATTTGATAAAGAATAAACTTTTGGTACGATTAACCCATCGGTTGACTGATATTGTTGATCATATTTTTTATAGTAGATAGATGTACCAAGATTAGCTTCAAATCCAAAGTGTTCATTTAAACTTTTGTTATAACTCAAAAGTAAATCCGCATTAATATCAAGATCATGTGTATTCCAATTTTTGAAATCTCCTGCTCTTGAATCACCGTAATTCATATATGATTTCGGAACTTTTCTGTCCTCAAATCGATTATCCAATCTTGCTCCAAACCTTCCCTGAAGATTTAAATTCTCTCTTACGTTCCACAACAGTTTAGCTTGTCCGTTTAGTACGTTTCGATCATGTAGCTGCGTAGCTTCATAGGCCATAAAATATGGGTTATTGTACCAAGCATAATTATAATTTGCTTGCCTATAACCGTTCATATCCGGTCTATATTGATGAGCTTTTAAGTCCTGCAAATCAACATCATCACTCATCCAAAGCAAAATAGTATATATGTGATTTTTAGGTCCATACCCATATCTCGGATAGTTTGGAGAATAAACTTTATTATATGTCGTATTAAAAGAAAAAAGTAAATCTTTTGTAACATTTGTAGCATAATTAAACAAAAAACCTCCTGAAAGTAAATTTGTGTTTGGAACTTGACCTTTTTGATGTGAAAAGTTCATGGATAAAAAAGTTTGAGATTTTTGTCCTTTATTGGCAAAAGTAAAGTTTCCTTGACTAATAATACCTGTACGCATATAATCTTTAAGATTATTATGTTGGATAAAAGGGGTTGGAACTCTTTCGTAAATAGCCCTATTATCATAGATAGATCCTGAAACATCTCCCCACCAAGGTATTTCCTCTCCGGTTTGCTTATTTCGTATTGGGCTATTCCATTGTTTCACAAGCAATCCAGGCGTAAACTTTGGACCCCAAGTCATATCACCATCTGAAATTCCTCCATCTGCGCCATCCCAAAATTCGTATTTTCCTTGAGAACCACTACCGTATTCAGTTTGAGTTTTTGGAAAAACAGTATATCCGGCCGTTATCATGGATGACAAAGTAATATTAACTTCAAGCCCCTCCTTACTTGCATTTTTCGTAGTTATAATGATAGCTCCATTTCTACCTCTTGCTCCATATAAGGCGGAGGCAGAAGTTCCTTTCAAAACGTTAATACTGGCAATACTATTACTGGATACATCAAATAAATCTGATTCTACAGGAATACCGTCAACTACAATAAGAGGCTTATTTCCACGAAGGATTATTTCTGGCTGTTGAAAGATCCCCGTAGGGTTTGTAATTCTCAATCCGGCTATTTGACCTGATAATGCAGAGCCAACGTTAATTGGATTTGTTTGCTCTATAATATCTTCTTTTATCTGCTGAGTAGAATAGCCTATTTTTCTACGCATCTGTTTGATGCCTATGGCCGTAACTACTACTTCATCTAATAATTCCGTATCCTCACTTAAAACAACCTTAACCGAAGAACTTCCATTCCATTTAATCTCCTGATTTGCAAAACCTATATACGAAAATATAAGTACACCACCATCATTAACACTTAACGAAAAATTCCCATCAATATCCGTAATTGTTCCATTAGTTGTACCTTTTTCAACCACGTTTACACCAATAAGTGGTTCATTTTTTATATCCGACACTGTTCCCCGAACTGTCCGATTTTGTGCAAATCCTGAAAAGCTCAGGAATACAAAAAACAGACTGTTCAAAAGAATACTTTTCACACATTTCATTTTCATCTTCATAATGAATTCACATTTTAAAAATTATTTTTTTTGAGATTTTTGGACGTTTGATAACCGGACGCAAAGGAAAGTTAATATTGTTACAAAACCGTTAATTAAAAATGAAGAAAAAGTTACTTAACATTTCAATGTTCTTTTACACTTTTATTCTATTTTCCATTTCCCCACTTCCTATTTCTCCAAAAAATAACTACCTTTGCATCCTAATTTTCAAGAGGTATAAAAACGTTGACAATGAGTAAGAAATTCACAGAATATAGTCAGTTAAATTTATCGGAGATCAACAAAGAAATGTTGCATCAATGGGATGAGCAAAACGTATTTCACAAAAGCTTAGAAATACGAAAGAATCAACCCGAATTTGTGTTTTACGAAGGTCCGCCATCCGCAAACGGCATGCCGGGAATCCACCACGTAATTGCACGTTCCATCAAAGATATTTTCTGTCGATATAAAACCATGAAAGGTTTTCTGGTAAACCGAAAAGCCGGCTGGGATACGCACGGCCTTCCTGTGGAGCTGGGCGTTGAGAAAACACTCGGAATTACCAAAGAAGATATCGGCAAATCCATTTCGGTAGAAGAATATAACAACGCTTGTCGCACCGAGGTGATGAAATACACCAAAGAGTGGGAAGATCTTACCCGAAAAATGGGCTACTGGGTGGATATGAACGATCCGTATATCACGTATGACAACCGTTATATCGAAACCCTGTGGTATCTGCTCAAAGAAATTTACAAAAAAGGATATCTTTACAAAGGATACACCATTCAACCCTATTCGCCCGCTGCAGGAACCGGATTGAGCACGCACGAGCTAAACCAGCCGGGCTGCTACCGCGATGTGAAAGATACAACTTGCACGGCACAATTCCTGATAAAAAATCCGCTTCCGGAATGGACAGAATTTGGTGAACCGTTTTTCCTTGCCTGGACAACTACTCCGTGGACATTGCCGTCGAACATGTTACTGGCAATGGGTCCAAATATCGAATACGTTGCCGTTCAAACGTACAATCAATACACCGGAAAACCAATAACGGTTGTACTGGCCAAAAACTTGCTTGGTTCTTATTTTTCTGAAAAAAATGCCGAATTAAAACTCGAAGATTACAAAGAAGGCGACAAAAATATTCCTTTCCGCGTGTTGAAAAAAACGTGGAAAGGTTCGGAATTAGCCGGAATTGAATACGAACAGCTTTTCCCGTGGATAAAAGTTACAGATAAAGCTTTCAGAGTATTTTGCGGTGATTTTGTAACTACCGAAGACGGAACGGGAATTGTACATATCGCACCCACATTTGGAGCTGATGACGCGAAAGTGGGAAAAGAAAACGATGTGCCCGGATTAACGCTTATCGACAAAGACGGAAATATTCGCCCGATGGTGGATTTAACGGGAAAATTCTTCCGAATTGAAGATTTGGACGATGATTTTGTGAAAAACAACGTTAATGTTGATCTGTACAAAGAATTTGCCGGAAGATATGTTAAAAATGAATATGCCTTCCCAACCCCTCCCAAGGAGGGGCTTAGTTCTCCCCCTTCGGGAGAGTTAGAGGGAGCTTTGGACATTGATTTGTCTGTTTCTCTCAAACTACAAAACCGCGCTTTCCGTATCGAAAAATTCACTCACAGTTACCCGCACTGCTGGCGCACCGACAAGCCTGTATTGTATTATCCGTTAGACAGTTGGTTTATTCGCACCACTGCATGTAAAGAGCGCATGATGGAACTGAACGATACCATCAATTGGAAACCGCAATCCACCGGAACAGGACGTTTCGGCAAATGGCTCGAAAACCTGCAGGACTGGAACCTCAGCCGTAGCCGTTACTGGGGAACGCCCCTCCCGATCTGGCGTACCGAAGACGGAAAGGAAGAAAAATGCATCGGGTCGGTGAAAGAGCTTTGCGATGAAATGCAAAAAGCACTTGATGCCGGTGTGATGACCGATTTACCTTGGAAAGATTTCGATCTGAAAGATTATAAAGATCTGAAATACGAAAAAATAGACCTGCACCGTCCATATGTGGATAACATTGTATTAGTTTCCGAAAGCGGAAAACCCATGCACCGCGAACTCGATCTCATTGACGTTTGGTTCGATAGCGGCGCCATGCCTTTTGCTCAATTCTTCTATCCGCACATATCGGAAGATGATTTTGCGAAAGTTTATCCCGCCGATTTTATTGCCGAAGGCGTTGACCAAACGCGCGGATGGTTTTTCACGTTGCACGCCATCAGTACAATGGTGAAAGACAGCGTGGCTTTCAAAAACGTAATTTCCAACGGATTGGTACTCGACAAAAACGGCAACAAAATGTCCAAACGATTGGGAAATGCCGTTGATCCGTTCGAAACAATCGAAAAATTCGGTTCCGATCCGCTTCGCTGGTACATGGTTACCAACGCTTCGCCGTGGGATAACCTGAAGTTTGATGTGGACGGCGTGGAAGAAGCCCGTCGCAAATTTTTCGGGACATTATACAACACCTACTCTTTTTTTGCACTTTATGCCAACGTAGATGATTTTCACAATCAATATCCGCAAATTGAGTTGGTAAAACGTCCCGAAATTGATCGATGGATTCTCTCGCTTCTCAACTCTTTGATTAAGGAGGTGGATGAAGATTATGCCAATTACGAACCCACTAAAGCAGGGCGTGCGATTAACGATTTCGTAAGCGATAATCTCAGCAACTGGTTTGTTCGCTTGAACCGCAAACGCTTTTGGGGCGGCGTGATGACCGAAGATAAAATATCGGCATATCAAACACTTTACCAATGTTTAGTTACTGTAGCTAAGTTGATGGCACCCATTGCTCCGTTTTATGCCGACAGGCTTTATTTAGATTTGGTGAAAACCACAGGAGGCGAATCATTCGAATCGGTGCATTTGGCTGACTTCCCCGCTGTGGATGAATCGGTAATCGACACCACGCTTGAAGAACAGATGTATTTGGCACAAACAGCATCGTCCATCGTATTGGCGTTGCGACGGAAAGAAAACCTAAAAGTCAGACAGCCGTTGTCTAAAATTCTAGTTCCCGTTGTGGATGAGAAGCAACGGAAAAATATCGAAGCCGTCCAGGCGCTTATTCTCGGTGAAGTAAACGTGAAAGAACTTGAATTTGTGGATTCGGCAAACGATATGTTGGTGAAGCGCGTGAAGCCCGACTTTAAAAAACTCGGCCCCAAATACGGAAAGATAATGAAACAGCTCGCCGAACGCATTCAGGAAATGTCGCAAGACGAAATAATCGGATTGGAGAAAAACGGAAATATTTCATTTTCAATCGACGGACAAGATGCTGTAATTGAAGCTACCGACGTTGAGATAATTTCGGAAGATATTCCAGGCTGGCTCGTTGCCAACGAAGGGCGATTGACAGTAGCTCTCGACATCACCGTTACCGACGAACTTCGCATAGAAGGTGTCGCACGCGAATTGGTAAATCGTATTCAGAACCTACGCAAAGCGAAAGATTTTGAAATTACCGATCGTATTGCTGTTCAGCTCTCTTCGAATCCATTGTTCGATACGGCTATTGAAGAGTTCAGCGATTACATCAAAACGCAAGTGCTTGCCGATTCAATCGAAATAAAATCACAAACTTTTGAAGATGAAATAGAGATAGATGACGAGAGGTTAACTATCGACATTCGTAAACAATAGTAAGCGTATTTGTGTTTATGATTGATAAAACGATAACGAAAATTTGTTATCTTTGCGAAAAAAGAGAGGTTTATGAATTTAACAGTGCATATAAATATTGATACACCTTCAGGATTGCGTTTAGCTAAAGAGTTGGCAAACCACCCGAAAGATGTGATTATTGAAACACCGATCATTGACTCGAAGTTTTATACACTGGAGGAAGTTTTTAATAAAAGCTTAGCTAAAATGCGTACGTATTATGGCGAAGGTTTTGCAAAAAACTATGAACACGAGTTCAAAAATAGAGAGTGAGACGTTACCAAGTTATTTTATCCGAAGAGGCTGAAAAAGACTTGGATGAGTTATATTCAGTTTATTATCGATATCTACAAAGCGCCTTCAACCGCCGAAAAGCATTATGTGGAAATTTTCGACCTATTGAGAAAATTGGAATATAATGCCGAGTCTTCTGCTCCAAGTAGCGAAAAAACTTTAAAAAGATATGGCTTAGGGGTAAGACGACTAAATTATAAGAAGATGACAATAATTTACACTATTCATTCGAACGTTGTCTATGTTAGAAGAATAAAAGCACAGTCATTGATTAGTTAGAGTTTTAAAAAAAGAGTAAAATGAGTAATGCATCAAATATATTGAATTATTTGTCTGTGAACAAACAGAGGTTGCTGGATGAGTATCATCTCACACAAATTGCTTTGTTTGGCTCTTTGGCTCGCGGAGAAGATACAGCAAAAAGCGATATTGATCTTTTGGTGGAGTTTAAGCCTGAAACGAAAGATTTATATGATTTGAAACGAAGATTAAAAACAGAAATAGAATCGGTTTTTAATCGCGAAGTTGATATTTGTCGTATAAAATACTTGAAACCTTTTATGAAGAGTAGGATTTTATCTGATGTCAAATATGTATAATCTTTCGCATAAAGACTTTTCATTATTGCTCACAACTATTTTGGGATTGATGCCGAAGAAGTTTGGCAGATTATAGATGACACACTTATCAAACTTGAAACAAAATTAAAAACCATTATAAACTAAACATTACTGCTATGAGTGAAAAGACGAGATACTCTGACAAGGAATTAGAAGAATTCCGAACTATTATTAACGAGAAGATGGAAGTTGCTCAACAAGAATACGAAAATTATCGAGCTGCAGTAACCAATGCCGATGGTAATGACACAATGGACACATCGCCAACCTACAAAGTGTTGGAAGAAGGTGCATCCACGTTGTCGAAAGAAGAAGCCGGCCGCTTGGCGCAACGCCAGATGAAGTTTATTCAAAACCTACAGGCAGCATTAATACGTATCGAAAATAAAACCTACGGTGTTTGTCGCGAAACCGGTAAACTTATTCCCAAAGAGCGCCTTCGTGCAGTTCCGCACGCAACATTGAGCATCGAAGCAAAAGAAGGAAAAAGGAAATAACCGTTAACGGAATGATTTCAACAACAACACAAATAAGCTTAGGGCAGGAAGTTCGAATTCTTGTTCTCAGGGTAAATTATGTGTGAATGGCTACCCAAATGAACAACTTCACAAAGAAAGGACTTATTGCCGTTTTAGTTATTGTCTTGGTGCTACTCGTCGACCAAGTCAGTAAAATATGGGTAAAAACCCACATGGCACTCTACGACATGATTCATATAACCGATTGGTTTAAAATCTATTTCGTGGAAAACAATGGCATGGCATTTGGCATAGAAGCCATCGGCAAGTTATTTCTTTCCATTTTCAGAATAATAGCCGTGGGAGCTATTATAGTTTATCTATTCCGGATTGTTAAAGAAAACTACAAAACTGGGTTTATAGCCTGTATCGCGTTAGTACTGGCAGGTGCATCGGGGAATATTATCGACAGTGTTTTTTACGGTGTTTTTTTCGAAGCAAGCTATTCCGGGCATATTGCATCGTTAGTACCTTTTGGCGAAGGGTATGCATCGCTTCTCCATGGCAAAGTGGTAGATATGTTTTACTTCCCACTTATCGAAGGCACGTATCCCGATTGGTTTCCGATTATGGGTGGAAAGGATTTCTTGTTTTTCCGCTTTATTTTCAACGTTGCCGACTCCGCCATCTCCGTAGGAGTAGTATTATTATTGATTTTTTATCGAAAAACACTTTCCTATTCGCTTCTATCGAAAAAAGATCGTGAAAAGTTAGATCGTGAGAGGCAGGAACAATTAGAAAAAGAAGCTGTTCGTGAATCGTAAAGTCGTTGCATATCTACTGGCTTCAGTAATTCTGAGCATTTTGTTCTCTTTTTGCAATAGGCCGAGAGAAGTGCTGAGCCGTAAGAATATGGAGAAACTGATGTACGATGTTTACATTGCCGAAGCATTGATCGATAACGATTACCAGAATTTTGATACTCCCGAAAAAAAAGAAGCACTTATAAACGAAGTTTTCCGAAAACACAAAATAACACAAGCAGAATGGGATACATCACTTTCGTGGTATTCCGATAAAATTGAGATTTATCTAAAAATGAACGATTCGGTCAAGGCACGCCTGCAACGTTACCACAAAGCAACCGAACAGATAATGAATCGTCAGCTTCAGCAAGAACGAGACCTTGCCGCTTGGTCGTATTCGCCCTCCTATATCCCAAACAATTATGCATTTGACGAAATAATTCCTAAAAACGGTTTCCGATTCAGATTAGACACAGCCGAAATTACCAATAAAATAAAAAGTGCTGAATTCGATTTCGGTTTTAATGTTATCGGTGTTCCGGCAAACTCAAATCCAAATTTGCGAACAATGCTCATGCTCGAATACAAAGACACCATTATCTATCGCACCGAATTAATCAACGAAAATAGAAATTACACTTTACACGGACAAAAATATCTGACAAATTTAAAAGATACCCTTGTACTGAACGATACACTCCAAAAGATTACCGGATTTGTGAAACTACAGGATAGAAGTGGGAAATACAGAAACATTCGTTTGAGCAATATCTTTTTAGGTAATCCAAACGATTCTCTTCTGCAAGACCAAAATTCTCTCTCAATGCCACAAGAAAGGATACCCATGGAGAGTATGCGGTAAGACTAATCTAAAGGAAACTATAATGTTAAATATCATTTTTTTTAGTACATTTGCACAAAATTTGCAGCACAGAATCCAAAACAATTAATAATCAATATATAAATTTTTCGAAAAAAGATGGAAAAAAAGAGAGTTTACACCTTCGGCAACGGACTAGCCGAAGGTCGTGTAGATATGAAGAATCTACTGGGTGGAAAAGGCGCTAATCTCGCCGAAATGAACCTGATTGGCGTTCCCGTTCCTCCGGGATTCACCATTACTACCGAAGTATGTACCGAATACAACCAACTTGGTAAAGATCATGTGATAAATATTTTAAAACCCGAAGTTGAAAAAGCTATCGAAAATATCGAAAACTTGATGGGAGCTAAGTTCGGCGACAGAGAAAACCCCTGTTTGGTTTCTGTACGTTCAGGCGCTCGCGTTTCCATGCCCGGTATGATGGATACTGTTCTGAATCTTGGTTTGAATGACGATGCCGTTGTGGGAATCGCAAAAAAATCGGGTAACGAGCGTTTTGCATGGGACTCTTATCGTCGTTTCGTACAAATGTATGGTGATGTGGTGCTCGGAATGAAACCCGAAAGCAAAGACGATATCGATCCGTTCGAAGAGATTATGGAAGAAATGAAACACGCCAAAGGAATCGAATTGGATACCGATCTATCAGTTGACGATTTGAAAGAGATGGTAAAACGTTTCAAAGCAGCCGTAAAAAAACAAACCGGAAGCGATTTCCCCGAAAGCGCTTGGGAACAACTTTGGGGTGCTATTTGTGCCGTATTCGACAGCTGGATGAACGAACGCGCCATCCTTTACCGTAAAATGAACAATTTCTCCGACGAATGGGGAACAGCCGTTAACGTTCAGGCAATGGTTTACGGAAACATGGGGAAAACCTCGGGAACAGGTGTTGCTTTCACACGCGACTCGGCCACCGGAGAAGATATTTTTAATGGCGAGTATCTTATTGATGCACAGGGCGAAGACGTGGTTGCAGGAGTTCGCACACCGCAAGAAATCACGCTCGAAGGTTCACGCCGTTGGGCAAAACTACAAGGCGTGTCGGAAGAAGAACGCGCCAAAAACTTCCCATCACTCGAAGAAGTACTGCCCACATGCGCTGCAGAACTTATCGAAACACAACAAAAACTCGAAGACTACTTCAAAGATATGCAAGACCTCGAATTTACCATTCAAGACGGTAAATTATGGATACTGCAAACTCGTAGCGGAAAACGCACCGGTGCTGCCATGATTAAAATTGCCATGGATATGCTTCATCAAGGATATATTGATGAAAAAACTGCACTATTACGTTGCGATGCCGAAAAATTAGACGAACTGCTTCACCCCGTTTTCGATAAAAAAGCACTGGCAGCAGCCAAACCTATTACAAACGGATTGCCCGCCTCGCCGGGAGCAGCAGCCGGACAAATCGTATTCCACGCCGATGATGCCGAAGAATGGGCAAAAGATGGCAAAGAAACAATCCTCTGCCGCATTGAAACCTCTCCCGAAGACCTTCGCGGAATGGCTACGGCACAAGGTATTCTTACCGCTCGCGGTGGAATGACATCGCACGCTGCCGTTGTAGCTCGCGGTATGGGTAAATGTTGCGTTTCTGCTGCCAACGGTATTGTTATCAACTACAGAGAGAGAACAATGACCGTAAATGGAAAAGTATTCAAAGAAGGCGATTGGATTTCGTTGAACGGAACAACCGGCCACGTTTACGAAGGAAAAATCCAAACTCAGGATGCTGAATTAGGTTCGGATTTCCTTGAACTTATGAAAATTGCCGACAAATATACCCGCATGAACGTACGCACCAATGCCGATACACCACACGATGCACAAGTAGCACGTAATTTCGGTGCTACCGGTATCGGACTCTGTCGTACCGAGCATATGTTCTTCGAAGAAGACAAAATTGTTCCCATGCGCGAAATGATTTTGGCTAAAAACGAAGAAGGTCGCCGCAAAGCATTAAAAAAACTACTTCCGTTGCAGAAAGAAGATTTCAAAGGAATTTTCACTGCTATGGACGGATTCCCCGTAACCGTTCGTTTGTTAGACCCGCCGTTGCACGAGTTTGTTCCTCACGATGAGAAAGGACAAATGGAAATGGCAAAAGTAATGGGCATTTCATACGAAGATATTCACGAACGTGTAGAAGGATTGATGGAATCTAACCCAATGCTCGGATTGCGTGGTTGCCGCCTCGGAAACCTCTATCCCGAAATTACCGAAATGCAAACACGCGCCATTATGGAAGCTGCGCTTGAACTAAAAAAAGAAGGTATTAAGGCAGTTCCCGAAATCATGGTTCCGCTCACAGGTATCTTGCACGAGTTTAAAGCACAGAAAGACATCATCGAAAAAACTATCCAAGCAGTATTCAGCGAATACAACGATTCAATTGACTACCACATTGGAACAATGATTGAAATTCCACGCGCTACACTCACCGCACATCGCATTGCTACCGAAGCCGATTTCTTCTCATTCGGTACAAATGACCTCACGCAAATGACCTTTGGCTACAGCCGCGACGACGTTGCCAAATTCCTCCCGATGTATATCGACAAAGGAATTTTGAAACACGACCCGTTTGCCGTTCTCGACCAAAACGGAGTGGGACAACTTGTAAACATGGCCGTTCAGAAAGGGCGCGAAGTGAAGCCATCCCTCAAATGCGGTATCTGTGGTGAACACGGTGGCGAACCATCATCCGTGAAGTTCTGCCACCGCGCAGGATTAAACTACGTTTCCTGCTCACCGTTCCGCGTGCCTATCGCACGTTTGGCAGCAGCACAAGCAGCTATTGAATAGTAGCTGCTGCTTCCAAAGCAGCAGCTATTTAAATTTACTGACGGGGTGACTTTACAGTCGCTCCGTCAGTTGTTTTTGAGTAGAGACGCCCCAACAATTCATCACCACCGCGCCCTGCGGTTCCAAACCGCACGGCGCATAAAACAAATTTACCCCGCCCAATCATTTACCGTTGGGTGAATATTGCACCGTAGAGACGTAGCATGCTACGTCTCTACAACAACCCCCCGCCCCCCAAAACACACACCCATTAGTAATTAGCAATTTGTAATTATTAATTACCAATTTCCCCCCCAATAATTTGCCCCATTCAATATCTTTTCATACATTTGCCGACAAATATCTTTATATGAACATCATATCTCGCCCATACCCATTATCTCAATCCCCCTCATCGGGAGGATTCCTGGCGTTTAATGGTGTTTACCCCCCCCCCGTTAACATTATTTAACTATTTTTATTACAATTCCTTCGTTTCAAGCGAAGAATCCCCCCATTTATCTGTAGCAGCACCTGCTACAGATGACAATTATGTGGTTACACCTGCCTCAACCTCTGAGGCATCTGCCCCTACCCCTGTGGCACATGCCTTTGCTCTTGAGGCATCATCCACCTCTATTAAGTCATATATCTTCACTCTTGCGGCGCCTCCCTTTACGGCTAAGACATATACCTTTGCCCCTGAGACACCTGTCTTTGAAACTAAGACACGCGCCTTTGACATTGCGGCACATGTCTTTGATATTGCAGCATCTGCCTTTATTCTTATGACAGATACCACTGCCACTGTACCACATGCCACTCCTCTCGTGCAAGTTCTCTCAACCCATAAACAACATAAAACAGAGATGCCCCGTGGGGCTGTATCAAAAGTAAAAAAGAACACTGACAACACTGATCTAACAAATATACACGGATTTTATTATTCTGTAGATGAGTATAGTATGTTTTTCTTAACAGTGAAAATCAGTTTAATCTGTGTCATCTGTGTGCTTATGATACAGCCCCTTTTCCCCAGCACCATTTGGTTCCAACCGCACATCACCTAAACAATTAATAATATGATTACAACAGACCAAAACGTTCCCGTTGCGAACACCCCCGAGACAACCAAGCGCAAACCATCGCGCCCCAGTCGCAGTTATGCCGAAACAGTATCCAACGCACAAGTAATGGCCACCGGATTAAAAAATAACGCGGAAGTAATGGCAAAACGCGGACTCGATGCCGAGTTTATAGCCGCCCTGGAGGCAGACAGAGCCACCGCTATCACCTACAACGATGAGCAGGAAAAACTCAAAGCCGACCTCAAGATAAAAACAGAAGATTTAAAAACCAAAATAGCAAGCATTAAAGCCAAGCTTTCCGAAGCACGAAAAATTGTGAAAATAAGCATCCCAAAAGCCCAATGGAAAGAATTTGGAATTGAAGACAGAAGATAAATGACAGATGACCGATGACGAGGAGTGACCGCCAATCGCAGTTCGATTGTAGAGACGTGACACCGTGTCCGACCTTTGACGGATGCATCGCGTCTCCCTGATACGGCAAACGGTGAATATTGCACCGTAGAGACGCCACCGTGTCCGACCTTTGACGGATATGACGTCTCTACAACACGGCAATTATGCGCCATGCGGTTCCAACCGCAGGGCGCGCACAAAATAACAACTAACTAACTAAAACTATAAATAATTATGAAACAATTTTTTACCCATTTAGCCATTCTCTTTCTAATGGCGATACCGGTAACAGCCTACGCTGCTTACCCAACAACATCCTACCAGTTAAGTCCGGATAGAACTATCCTGCTCAACTGGAACGGACCCGAAACTGATATAGATCTTACGTCAGACCCGGCGTTCAACTCCGTTACCACCATTCGCGAAACGGCATTCAAAGAAAAGAAAAATATTAAATCTATTAAACTGACTAGCGCGGCAACCAACATTGACAATAACGCCTTTGCCGGAATGACGGGACTGCAAACCCTTATACTTCCCCCATCCGGTATAAGCGCTATACCGGCCGGATTGTTATTCGGAAGCACTGCCATTGGCAGCATCAGCATTCCCACATCCGTTACCGCTATTGGCGATAACGCTTTCAACGGATGCACCTCGCTCAGCACATTCAATATCCCTGCGGGAGTTACCTCTATTGGCGCAGGAGCTTTTTCCGGCGTAGCCGCTACATCCATCAACTTGCCGAGCACTCTTACACTTATAGGCAGCTACGCTTTTAGCGCCTCAAAACTTATATCCATTACCCTGCCGGGCGGAATTACCGCCATACCCGAAGGGCTTTTCTCCAACTGCGCGGCACTCACTTCGGTTACATTTCCCACATCCGGAATTACAAGCGTGGGCAGTTTTGCATTTGAGAGCACCAGAGCCCTTGCCGAGATTACCCTGCCCGAAGGAATTACTACCTTAGGCGATTTTGTGTTTCGAGGTTCCGGAATTACCTCGGCAACACTGCCAAACAGCATTACCACCATAGGAATAGGCGGGTTTCAAGATTGCTCCAGCCTCACCTCGGCAAATATACCCAATCAACTTGCAGCCATACCAGTTTTCACATTTTACAGAACAAAGTTAACATCTATAATTATTCCTAATTCAGTAAAATCAATAGGAGAAAGAGCCTTCAGTAATATTTGGGCTCTTCAAGAAATTACTTTTCCTAATTCCATAGAATACATAGGAAATTTTTCTTTTGCCTCAACAAATATTAAAACCATATCTATCCCTCAATCTGTAAAAACAATAGGCGGTGCCGCATTCGACACACACTCATTAACCGGTATTACGGTAGACCCTAACAATACTGTTTATTCTTCCGATGCTGAAGGAGTACTATTTAATAAGAATAAGACGGAATTAGTTCAATATCCCCGGGCAAAAACTGCTACCGAATACACCATTCCTTCTACGGTTACTACTATATTGTATTCTGCCATGGCAAATGTAACAAGCCTTATTACCATTACTATTCCTAATTCTGTTAAAGAAATTCATCGTGGAGCTTTTGCCAGTTGCATTAATTTAACGACAGTTACCATCCCCGGCTCAGTAACCGGTATAGCTAACAATGCTTTCTTTAATTGCCCTAAACTGACAACATCCCATATTCCGGCATCAGTAACCGGCTTGGGTGGTGGAGCCTTTGCCGGCACAGAGACTGTCGCGTTTACCGTGGATCCTGCTAACCCCAACTATATGGCAGAAAACGGAGTGATATATACCAAAGACAAAAAAACAATAGTACAATATCCGGCTAAAAAGACAGGCAGCTCATTCGAAATACCGATTGGAGTAGAACGAATCGAGGAAAACTGCTTCGGTTACTGCTATAACCTAACAAACATCAACATACCAAACTCCGTAACTCATATCGGCAGCAGTGCCTTTTCATATAGTGGTATAACTTCTATTGTAATCCCCAATTCCGTTACCGGAGAAAATATGAACGGACAATTTATTTTTGCGGACTCAAAAAGTTTGACCAGTGTTACGTTGTCGGACAATATTACCGGGTTGGGTCCCGAAGTTTTTAGAAATTGTATTAGTCTTACTTCCATTAAGTTGCCCGCGAGCCTCAATTATTTATCAAGAACTACCTTTGTCAATTGTACGGCATTAACATCAATAGAGTGTGCCAATCCCACTCCTCCCACACTCAAAGAAAACAGCGCTTTCACCACTCTTAACCAAACTGCCATTGCGCTTACCGTGCCATTGGGCTCTAAATACGTATATAAAAGTGATAACAGCCAGTGGCGCAACTTTGCCTTGGCTACCGAAAGAGACTACACGGGAGCGGCATTTTGGTTCCGCACCACGGCTGCACCCGGCACGCCTTTTACCATTACTATGGGAAGCAACGAAACCAACCGCACCGTGCAAGTGGACTGGGGTGACGGCGCACGCGAAAGCAGCTACACGCTCGAAACATCGAGCAATATCACGGGCTTGCTCACCGGAACTCCACAAGGCACGCCTGCCGAGCTTAATATCCGTGTTTATGGATCGGGCATTCATCTGATAGATCTTAACGGTAAACCTGTTACTGAAATCAACACTTTTGACAATACCGCTACACAGGGTGATTTGCAAAAATTAATTATCACAGGTACGCCAATTAAAGTGGTAGATGTAAGCAAAAACATCAACCTCACAGACCTTAATATTACAGGTTTGGCATTGACCAATAAAACGCTCAATTTGGTTGCCAATACTAAATTGGCAAACCTCAACGCCGCCAATATCGGGCTTACGGTACTTACGCTGCCCACAAGCAATACGCTGAAAATATTGGATGTTTCGGGTAACGCGCTTACTGCTATTACACTTCCCGCAAGTTCGGCGCCTACAAGCATCAATGTGTCTAAAAATCAGCTCGAAAAATTGGTGTTGCCTACCAATACATCGGCAATGACCAAGCTGGACGTATCGTACAACAAGCTGAATATCGGAACTTTGCCCACCAAACCGGCAAACGTAACCGTGGCAAACTATACTTACACGCCGCAAACACGTTTTACCCTGCCGTACGACAAGTATGAGAAAACGGTTGATTTGTCTTCGCAAGACGGCAAAACGGGGGTGGCCGGATCGGCACAGACTACTACCTACAACTGGTATCGTGTCGACAACAACGCGCAACTTGTTGCCGGAACGGATTATAGTGTTACCAATGGAACAACTACATTCCTTAAGGCACAACCGCAGGGCGTGTACGCGGTAATGACCACTCCCGCTTTTCCGGGTCTGAAATCATATACCGGAACCGTGGCTTCGCCCGTACTTGACGGCGGATTGCGCACGCAGCCGGCATCCATTACATCGGCAGGCATTGTGGTTACGCTTACACGCACATTCTTAGGTGTAATCAGTAGTGACTGGAACACCGTTTCCAACTGGGGCAACAACACCCCCGCCGCCGATAACGACGATGTGCAAATATC
>JAUNUM010000060.1 GCA_030538215.1 Bacteroidia bacterium | reverse complement strand
TATCTTCCCATCCTACAATATATCAAAACATGCACGATATCCTTCATACAACAGAATCAGATTTACGAGAAATACCCAAAACACTTATTCCTGACGAAGATACATTTTCACTTTATACCAATCTGTCTAAAAAAGAAGCACAGCACTTCAATACTAATGAAAGAATTATGTTAATGTTATTAGTTTGTAGAGCTGACAATAGACAAATATCTACTTTTATGAATACATCCATAGAAAGTATTCGTGCAAGAAAATCCCAATTAAAGAAAAAAATGATAGAAAACGGAATTAACATCGCTGATTTCTTCAATTTTTAGTACATTTAAGCCATAAAACGCTCAAAAAAACACTTCGAGAAGCGTTAAAATGCACTCACCCATATCACTATAACACAGACAGTTAAACCCTTCTTAGGCGTTAAAATTCAAGAGGGGTATTGTTTTTCACGTTCTTTATTCATTAATTTGTATCTGTAATTTAAAAATCATTTATTAGGTTTTTTCAAAATAATTAGTACAAAAATATCAGCACTTATGAAGAAGAATATCTTTGTCGTTTTAACAATAATGCTACTTGCTGTTTCGCTGTTTTCTTCCTTTGAAGTTCTCAGTACAAATACAATAAATAATCGTCAGCGGGATAAAATTGTATTACAAAAAATAGGGGGCACAACACGCTCAACATCCGATATTATAATTGACACATCTACAGACACAAGAACCAACGTTACTGTATCTGTAATGGATTTTAGCGGCACAGCCATAGTACAGATTATTGGTGGAAGAACTTCAGCTCAATATTATTTCGATATAAACGAAATGGGATATGAGATTATTAATATTAGCACGCTAAGAGCCGGAACATATACCATCCGAGTTATTTTGAATAATGAGGTTTATGAAGGCACCTTTGTAAAAGTATTGGTAGGAAGATAAAATTTGCCGAATCTTAAACGTGTAAAATTGTGATAGATTAAGATTATGATAGATAATTACGTTTTTTCTGACGTTAATACCTGTACATTTGATTTTTCGGATGGCGAACAAAAGGTAGTGAAATTATTACGAGAAAAAGGACTTGTAATGGTGAAATTTGTACAAGACATTTCAATAAAAAATGCTTTTCAAGAAGCCGTGATAGCCAATTACCCCGAATCTAAAAGCGTACAAGAATTGGCTAAATACTCAGATTACGAGTGCGTTAAAACATTTACCCGACATTTCAAGAAATACTTTAATCAAACGCCCTATCAATGGATGCTTGATAGAAAGATGGAAGAAGTTCAATATTGGGTATTAGAGACGGATTTACCAATCTCCAAAATTGCAGAAATTTGTGGGTTTAATAGCTTAACTCATTTGGCAAATACCTACTCAGGCAGATTTGGTATTACACCATATAGAGACAGAATACAAGAAAACAGAAAGGCGATTTGATTAATAATTTTCTAAAAAAGCGCAGTTGTTGTAGCACAATCTTCATGAAATAATAAAATGTCTGCCCGACACAACACTAAAACAAATAAAATCTTCCCATAAACAAACTAACTATCTCAACTAAGCTTCATTGTGGATTATTAAATCAATCAGAAAGCGCTCCTAAAATTGGGAGCGCTTTTTTGATAACGTCTGACCGATTACCGGTCTAACGGTTTGTATGCATAAGCATCAGACGGACTCAAGCCGTCAGATGCGGTTTCAACTAATCCACTTTACATAAGCAAAGTCCATACGATGAGGCAAATCGGCATTTTTCGGATAAATACGTAAAGCATATTGGTGTGTGCCTGGATCATTCAACGCTTCTTTGGTTTGAAAGAAAAGTTTTGAACCTTCGGTTTTTACCAGATCAAAATCATATTTTTCAATGAATTCGGTTTTATTAGCAGTAGAATCGTAATCAACCACCACGCACTCAAGACCTAAATCAGCAGCAATATCTTTTTTATCGATAATAACTTCGCCATAAATCTTATCCTTTCCGTTGTTTATATCCACTTCCTGAACAGGGTCAAATTCCAACTTAAGCACTTCAATTTTATCCCATTTTGAGGCAGTATCTTCTTTCCAACGAACAATTTCTTTGGCTTTCGCAAAATTATTCTCGTGAAGTTTTTTCGATCGGTTAGCCAATTTCGAGTAAAAACGATCGAAATAATCGTCCATCATTCGCTTAGTAGTGTAATGTGGAGCTATCTCGGCAATCGATTTCTTTACAAATTTTATCCATTCCGGCGAATATCCGTTACTGTTGTGCGCATAATACAATGGAATAATTTCCGATTCAAGCATGGTGTAAAGCGTAGAAGCATCCAATTCATCCTGATAAGTTTCGTTTTCATACGTCCTCTTAGCAGTTAAAGCCCAGCCGGCGCCTTCTACATAACCTTCGTACCACCATCCATCTAATACGGAAAGATTTAGTACTCCGTTCATAATAGCTTTTTCGCCCGATGTTCCCGATGCTTCCTGCAAACGAGTGGGTGTATTCAGCCAGATATCTACACCGGAAATCAACCGTTTGGCCAAACGCATATCATAATTCTCTAAGAAAATAATTTTACCTAAAAACTGAGGCATGCGCGAAATTTCCACAATATGCTTAATCAACGATTGCCCACCACCGTCTGCCGGATGCGCTTTGCCGGCAAAAATAAAGGTAACGGGACGTTCCGGATTATTCAAAATTCTTGATAACTTATCTAAATCGGAAAACAATAAATGGGCACGTTTATATGTAGCAAATCGACGTGAAAAACCAATTATCAAAGAACCCGGTTTAATCTCATCAAGCATCGAAATAATTCTCGATGGATCGGCTTGATTTTTCAACCATCCATCCGTAAACTCGCTCTTAATATAATCAACTAATTTCTCTTTCAGGTGCATTCGCAATCCCCAAACATCTTCATCGCTTATATCGTAAATCTTTTTCCAAATATTGGGATTGGATTGATCTTGATAAAAATTAGTATCGAAATTATTCTCATATACTTCTTTAACCGACGAAGTTGCCCATGTTGGCAAATGAACACCATTTGTAACATAACCAACGTGTAATTCTTCGGGGAAATAGCCTTTCCATACCGGTTGAAACATCTCCTGAGAAACCAAACCATGCAACTTGCTTACTCCGTTCGATTCCTGAGCCGTATTTAATGCGAAAACGCTCATGGAGAATTTTTCGTTCGAGCCGGGATTATCACGTCCCATATCCATAAACTGATACCATGGGATACCGATTCTGTTTACCAACGGCTCCATATATTTGCGAATAAGCGATTCGTCAAAATAGTCGTGACCAGCAGGCACAGGAGTATGAACGGTATAAAGAGTTGATGCACGAACAACTTCCAGCGCTTCGTTAAACGACAGTTTTTCTTCTGATACATAGTCGAGTAAGCGCTGAGCATTTATAAGAGCTGCGTGTCCTTCGTTCATGTGATAAACATCTTTCTTGATCCCAAGTTTTTTCAAAAGCAGCATCCCTCCTACTCCAAGTAAATATTCTTGTTTCATGCGGTTTTCCCAATCACCACCATATAATTGATAAGTAATGGAGCGGTCATACTCGCTATTACGTTCCAGATCGGTGTCCATCAAATACAATTGAATTCGCCCTACCGATACTTTCCAAATGTTTGAATAAATAGTCCTGTCGTGGAAAGGAACTTCAAGAACGAGCGGTTTATTATGCTCATCTACAAGTTGTGTAATGGGCAAATTACCAAAATTTTGCGCCTCGTAATTAGCTATTTGTTGCCCGTCCATCGAAAGGGTTTGTGTAAAATATCCATGACGATACAAAAACCCTACGGCGGTCATATCAACTCGGCTGTCGCTAGCTTCTTTCAGATAATCGCCTGCTAAAACTCCAAGGCCTCCGGAATAAATCTTCAACACATGCGATAAGCCATATTCCATGCTGAAATAGGCAATGCTTGGACGATTTTCATCAAAAGGAGTACTAATATAGTTTTTGTAAGATTGATACGCCCGATCTATTTTTGCCATTAGATCGGTATTATTAATAATCTCTTCTGTTTTTTCTGTCCTTAAGTTCTGAAGCAGTGCCACAGGATTTTTACCACACTTTTCGTATTCGTCAATATCTAAAACATCGAAAATGTCTTTTGCTTCTTCATTCCATATCCACCAAAGGTTGTGAGCAATTTCATCCAATGGTTTTAACTCTTTCGGTAAAATAGAATGTACATGCACATCACGCCATACCGGAGTGTTTGAATAACTCGCTTTAATAATCATTTTTATAGTTTAATTTTGATTTTATTTCTTACTCAGTGGATTTTAAGAATAACCTTCCTTTAATTGACGGTAAAACCAAGACTGTGTATTGACCTTGTAGTTTTGTATTCAATTTTTAATCCTTTAGTTTTTTTGCATTCCACAAAATGCTACAAATATAACAATTCTAATCGGCTTTGAGTTTTGCCGGCTTCGATAACCTGATAAAAGAGTTATGCAATGCTTTGCAATAAGCTTCTTGATAATAACTTATAAAATGCGCCCAATCAGCTTTATCTGAAAGTTCTGCTGCATTTTTTTTCAACACATTCACTTGATCTACACTTTTTAGCGTAAAATCGTAAATAGTAGTTGCTATTTCTTCCGCAACTTCTATATGATTACTGTCATCCCGATAAATTACCTGCACACCGTCGCCCAATCCTTTTTCGTTGTCGCCGTTTTTCATTGCCCAAACTCCAAAACCCGCCAGCGTTGTTGTGATGGTAGGAATTGAAAAAGCAACACTTTCGTGCGGGGTGTAGCCCCACGGCTCGTAATACGACGGGAAAACGGAAACATCAAGTCCGATAAGCAGATCGTAATAATCCATATTGAAAATCCCATCAGAACCGTTCAAATACGACGGTACAAATATCACTTTTACCCTTTCATTTTCGGTATTGCAAAAATTCAGATATTTCAGGTGATTTACAATTTTGTCATTTTCGATTTCGTGCATCTGATGAGTAACGTATGGACACTGATTGTTTGCTTTCTTACTCTTTTTCTCATCCGGTGAAGAGAGAGCAGACTGCAAATCTTTCCTGGGACCTTTTATCCAAGCGGGAATCATAATAAATGCAATCACATCTTTAGAGAGTTGAGGCATTTTGCGCAGTTTGTCCATCGCATCGATAAAGACATCGATACCTTTATTCTTGTACTCGTATCTTCCGCTAATACCAACCAACAGTGCATCGGGATGAACGGAATGCCCGAGCAGTTTTTCGGCAACATTCAGAAGCGTTTCGCGCGCTTTTTTTCGTGTACGTCTGTAGTTCAATCCTTTTGGGATGAATCCTTTCTCAAATCCGTTGGGAGTGACCACATCCGGCTGGCGTTGAAGAAATTGAGCACATTCTTGCGCCGTGATATCACTTACCGTTGTAAAGCAATCCACATTTTGAGCCGCTTTTTTCTCGATGGAATGTTTGGCGACCATATTAAGCTCACGCGCCATTTGGTCACCGTTGTAGCTTTTCAGGTGATTATATAACGGCAATCCGTTTCCGGCAATTGAACGTCCGATTCCGGTAGCATGTGTAGTGAAAACAGTAGCTATTTTCGGAACATATTTTTTGATATACAAAGCGCCCATACCCAGTTGCCACTCGTTGAAGTGCGCAATAACGTTTTCCGATTCAAGATGATGAAACCGGTAAAAACTCTCCATCACCACTCCTGACGCGTAAGCAAAAATCGACGATTCGTCATAATCGCCGTAGGCGTACATGGAATCCACTCCAAAATCGAGCCACATCTGTGAATAGATGCTATTCTTTTTTTCAAAAAACTTATCGAATTTTATGAGAAAGACAATGGGTTCGCCGGGAATATTCCAGCGCCCTATCCGGATTTCAAGATTTTGATTTATTCGTGCAAATTCACGCCACGGGGCGTACAACTCGGTGTCCTCTGTGAACCAAGGATTTTCCGATTTTTTCAGCACATCGGGACCAATGAAAAAAATCCGGTCTTTATAAAGTTTTTGCAGTGATTTCGCTTTTGTCGATAAAACGGTGTAAATGCCACCTACCTTGTTACACACCTCCCAGCTTGTTTCGAAGATGTAATCGGGTGTATGCTTTGCATCCATTTGCATATGAAAGAACTGAAAATTTGAAACACAAAGATAAAGATTTAAAGTGAAAAATCGAAAGAGTGTATCTTAAAAGTGTAATTTTAACAACATTCTAAGAAACTGTTTTGAATTTTACAAATAATGTTTTTATCTATAATCTTTTATGCTGTTTTTTGCCCTTTTTCGCCTCTTTGAGCTTTCTTTTCTTTAAAATAGCCCGCTATTTAATGCGAAAAGAAAGTCCAAATCCATCAAAAAATAACTAAAAAACATCGCATAAAAAATTCAAAACAGTTTCTAAATACTCACGGGGCAACTCCAAGTCACTTCGCGACGTGAGTAGAAAAGTGATGACATTTTTCAATGCGTCAGACGGGCGATCCGTCAGACGCGGCGCGACAACATTCCCAAATCCAAAATCGTAAATCGTAAATTCTTTCTATCTTTGCACCCGATAAATGACGAGTTCAGACATCACACAACTGCTCCGAATCCTTGAGGTTCATCCCAACATGGCGGCGGCAAACAAGTTGCTGAAAGAGGTAAAAACTCTTTCGGTGAAGGGATTGCATGGCTCATCCCGAGCGCTTTTCGCTGCAACGCTTTACAACAAACAACCAAAAACGTATCTTTTTATCCTGAATGATCTGGAAACAGCCGGATATTTTTACCACGATGTTTCGCAAATTCTGGGTTCGAAAGATGTGTTGTTTTTTCCATCTGCCTATAAGCGCGCTGCAAAATACGGACAGATTGATGCGGCAAACGAAATTCTTCGCACCGAAGTACTGAGCCGATTACAAAGTAATGATTCTTCGCTCTTTATCATTTCCTATCCCGATGCGTTAGCAGAAAAAACGGTTTCACAAGCTACTTTACAGGAAAACACGTTGAAATTGTCGGTGGGCGAACAGGTGGATTCCGGTTTTGTCTCGGAAGTGTTGGATTCTTATGGATTTACTTACGTAGATTACGTTTACGAACCGGGACAATACGCCACGCGTGGAAGTATCTTGGACGTTTTTTCGTTTTCGAACGAATTGCCGTACCGTATCGATTTTTTTGGTGATGAAGTGGAAACCATTCGCAGTTTTGAAGTGGAAAGTCAACTCTCAAAAGAGAAGTTTACCGAAATCCGCATCGTTCCCGAATTTGGTAAAAGCAAGCACAAAAACGCATCGCTGTTCGATTCTCTTCCTTCGGAAACGGTTATCGGAATTGAAGATATCCGCTGGATAGGAAGTCGTGTAGAAAGCATTTACAACGATGATCTGAATATCGATCTCAGTAACGAAGAACTGGTAAAAGCCGATTTACTTTCCAAACAAGAGTTTCTATCGTCTATAAAACCATTTACACACCTTCGGTTCGATACAAAACTGTTGGATACACCCGATGCCGTTTTACAGTTTGAGACCACTCCACAACCCTTGTTTCAAAAGAACTTCGATTTAATTTCAGATTCTTTGCAACATTTCCTGCAAAACGGTTATACGCTGTACATACTTAGCGACAGCGAAAAGCAACACCAGCGCTTACGCGCCATCTTCGATGATCGGGGTGATAATATTCCTTTCACGCCGATAAACAAAACATTGCACGAAGGATTTTCGGATGAATCGTTAAAAATCTGCTGCTTTACTGATCATCAAATTTTTAACCGTTTCCACAAATACAACCTGAAATCCGACAAAGCCCGTTCGGGGAAAATTGCGCTTACACTCAAAGAGCTCAACCAACTTCAGCAAGGCGATTTTGTGGTGCACATGGATCACGGTATCGGGAAATTTGCCGGATTGGTGCGCCTTCGCATCGGCGAAACCGTGCAGGAAGTCATCAAACTCACTTATTTGAACAACGATGCAGTTTTTGTTTCCATCCATTCGTTGCACAAAATATCGAAATACAAAGGCAAAGAAGGCGAATCGCCGTCACTCAACAAATTGGGTTCCGGCGCCTGGGAAAGGACAAAGGAAAGAACAAAATCGAAAATAAAAGATATCGCCCGCGATTTGATAAAACTGTATGCCCAACGTCAGAGCGAAAAGGGTTTTTCGTACTCAAAAGACACTTATCTGCAAACCGAGTTGGAAGCATCGTTTATGTACGAAGATACGCCCGACCAACTGAAAGCCACGCAAGACATCAAGTTCGATATGGAAAGCGAACACCCGATGGATAGGTTGGTTTGCGGTGATGTGGGTTTCGGCAAAACCGAAGTTACCGTACGCGCAGCATTTAAAGCCGCAACCGATGGAAAACAAACTGCCGTTTTGGTTCCTACAACTGTTCTCGCCAATCAGCATTTCAGAACATTTAGCGGTCGGTTATCCGATTTTCCGGTAAAAGTGGATTACCTGAGCCGTGCACGCTCAGCCAAAGAGCAAAAACAGATCCTTTCCGATTTAAAAGAAGGTAAAATAGATATTATCATCGGCACACATCGATTGGTGGGAAAAGATATCGAGTTTCACGACTTGGGATTGCTGATTATTGACGAAGAACAAAAATTCGGCGTTTCCGTCAAAGAAAAGCTGAAGCAGTTGAAAAGTAATATCGATACGTTAACGATGACTGCCACGCCTATTCCGCGCACACTCCAGTTTTCGCTGATGGGTTCACGCGATTTTTCTACTATAAATACTCCTCCACCCAACCGATATCCGGTACAAACCGAAGTACACACGTTTGACGTGGAGGTGATGAAAGAAGCTATAAATTACGAAGTAAGCCGGAACGGACAAGCTTTTATCGTGAACAATCGCATCCAGAATATTTACGAAATGGAAGCGTTGCTCAAACGTGAAATTCGCGATATTCGTGTCGCGGTTGCCCACGGGCAAATGGATCCCAAAAAATTGGAAGTAATTATTGCGGATTTTCTGAATCATGAGTACGATGTTTTACTGGCTACTACTATTATTGAATCGGGAATTGATATGCCCAACGTAAATACTATTATCGTTATCAATGCACAAAATTTCGGATTGAGTGATCTTCATCAACTTCGTGGGCGCGTTGGACGAAGCAACCGCAAAGCATTTTGCTACCTGATGGCTCCGCCGCTCTATACACTCAGCACCGATTCGCGACGGCGACTACAAGCCATCGAAAATTTTTCGGAATTGGGCAGCGGCATTCACATTGCCATGCAGGATTTGGATATTCGCGGCGCGGGGAATTTATTAGGTGCAGAACAAAGCGGATTTATCGCCGATTTGGGTTACGAAACGTATCAGAAGATTTTGGCAGAAGCCGTTCAGGAGCTTCGCAAAGATGAATTTACCGAACTTTATCGCGAACAACAGGAATTGAAAGCCGAAAGGGAAGAAGATTTTGTGGACGACGTTCCCGTGGAAAGTGATTTGGAACTAATGTTTCCAGTTACCTATATTCCCAATGATGCCGAGCGTGTGGCGATGTATCGCGAACTGGATAATATGGAAACTGAAACACAAATTCTTGATTTTACTAAACGGTTGGAAGACCGCTTCGGAAAGATCCCAGCGCAAGGTAAAGAACTTATTCGTATCGTCCGCCTTCGCCGACTTGCCAAATCGTTGGGTATTGAAAAACTTTTCCTAAAAACCGGACAAATGACACTTTTTCTCATCTCCGATGCGGAATCTCCTTATTATCGATCATCGGCTTTCGATAAATTGTTGAACTATATCCAAACGCATCCGCGCGAGTGTCAGCTTCGAGAAATCGGCAAAAAACGTTCGGTAGTTATCCGAAATATAAAAACGGTAGAAACAGCTATATTTGTACTGGAAGAGATGAGAAAATAGTGATTGGGAAGTCTTCAGTTTTAAACTCTCATTATAATATTTTCATGCAGTATTTTAGAAACTATTCGGTACATTTTTTTCACAACCTCACCACCTTATCCACCACACTTTCAAAATCCCTTAAATGCGTAGCCATTAAAATTGCCATATCGGGAAAATGCTGGCGGATATGTTGAAAAATGGCGATGGCATTCTCGGTGCTGATTCCCGCTGTGGGCTCATCGATAACGAGCAGTTGCGGTTTTTTCAATAATGCTTGCGCGAGCAACAGTTTTTTGCGTTGTCCGCCACTCAATGTTTCGCCATTTTCGCCAATCCAGCTATTGAGGCCGTCGGGCAGCGAGGCGCGCCAACTTGACAAATCGACTAACGCCAGTACCGACTCAATTTCTTCGTCGTTATAATCCTGAAAATTCTCCCGCAACGTTCCGGTCAATAAATACGCTTTTTGCGTAACATACACGCATTTGGGAACGGGAAGGTGCGAAATTTCTTCATCGGCGTTCCATTTTAGCGTTCCGCTATTGCGATATTCGGGATAAAAAAGGCTGTTCAAAAACGTGGTTTTTCCTTTTCCGGTTTCTCCGAAAAGAGCAATCCACTCTCCTTTTTTTATTTCAAGCGAAATTTCATTCGTGCGAATAGGTGCTTCGGGAATTTTTGCGCTAAAATTTTGCAGACTTAGCATTTTGAAATCCGAATTTACCGCAACACTCTTCACAGGCTGTTTTCCCTCTTCTATAATTCTGTCAATATCTTTAATTTGCTGCGCAACGGAACTTCGTTCCGACTTTCCCGAAAAAAGTATTTCGGCCAGCTCCGCTTGCGCCATGATACCGAAAAACATCCCGATTGCCGTTTGCGCGTTTATCTGAAAAGCGTTCGCATGCCAAAGCACAAACGTAGCTATTAAGCTAAAACCAAGTCCACCCACCATTTGCAAATAAAAAGAGTTGGTTTGCAGTTTGTTTTCCGTTTTTTCTAATTGAGTTAATCTTCTGTTGTGCTGTTCAATGGCTTTTTCTTCGAGACTGTATTTTGAAATTTCGATGCGTCCTCTGAAACTTTGAATCAACTCCTGATTGTTTTCCTCACGATACACTTTTAACCTCTCGTACAGTTTCTTGTTCTGTCGAAAGAAAAGCTGTGGAACTAAAAATAAAAAAAATGCCGATAAAAGAATAAATTCTATCGCGATAGTTTGCGAAAACACGGCAAGGAACACGAAATAAATCACCATCGAAATGGCAAGCGTTGTAAAAGGTAACAACCACAACAAGATATGGTTAAGAATCATATCTACGCCGTGCGTGCTATTCTCTAACAACGATGAGTTGTTGTTTATCTGCTTTTTAAAATAAGGTAGTTTTGCCACCGATTGAAAAATGCGCAACTGCAAACTCTGCTGCACTTCGAGCGTGGTTTTATGGTTTTCCAATCGCTCAAAATAGCGCGTTGCGGTGCGCGATATAGCAATAAAACGAATAATGGCCGAAGGTATCAGATACGAAAAAGCGGTGTTTGCCGTAATAAACGCAACGCTGCTAATCGCCAAAAACCAACCCGAAATAGCGGGAAGCGCAATAAATGCCACCGTCCAGAAAAGCAACAGCAAAACTCCCCGAATCCATTTTCCGGCGAAAGGTTTAAAAACGTATGTTTGAAAAAATTTATTCATATTTCAGAAACTCACTACCATGTAATCCGCACTCAGACTCAAAACCCGGAACTCAAAACTAATCAACCTGCTCTCCCCAATTTAAATTCACGATTTTATCGGCTATTTCTTCAAACATTTTTTCGTGCGAAGCCACAATAACCAATTTATTTTCGGCCAATTTTACAATTTCGGGAAGAATGATTCCGATGGTTTCCTCGTCTAAGTTAGCCGTTGGCTCGTCTAAAATCGCGACGGGTTTCGGGTGCAAAATCAAGCGGGCAAGCGTAATCAATTGTCGTTCGCCACCCGAAAGCTGTTTGCCATTATGGCTTAACTCACTTTGCCAGCCATCCTCTTTTTTAGCGAGAATTTTATCTAAGAAATCGGGATAAGTCTTATTTTCCTCCGATTCTCGTTCCAAAAAAATATTATACCTCAACGTTCCGTCAAAAATAAACGGAAACTGATTCATATACGACGAATTTTCCCTCAACCATTGCTGCGAGCAAGCATTCTCTTTCGAGTTTACAGAAATCACTCCTTCCTGAGGAAACAGGTTTCCACTACAAATCTTCAACAACGTAGATTTTCCCGAACCCGAAATCCCTTTTACAAGCACCAAACCTTTTGTGGGAAACTTCAAGTTAATATCGGTAAGTACTTTTAGCGGCGAATTAGGATAAGCAAAGCTCACGTTTGTTATTTCGAAATTCTGAAACTCTTCCGGCTCAACAAACATTTTTTCCGGCACGTTATCGAGTATCGGCATCAGTATTTTCGCCGAAGCCAATGCCCGGTTTCGATCGTGATACGCGCTTACGAATTTTCGCAAATAAAAGAAAAAATAAGGCGAAAGAGTAAGCAAAAACAGCGCTTTTCTAAAATCGTATCCCAATCCATAGTTGGGTCCGGGCATAATTCCGAGCAGACTCATTCCCAAGTAGATGGCAACAGCGGCAATACTCAGCGTTACAAACAACTCCAACACCGCCGATGAGAGAATCGCAACCCGCATAACATTGGTTGTAGCCTTGTTGAGCGCTTTGCTTTTTTCCGACAAAAAGTGATATTGCGGTTTAAAATTATCTAAATTCACAATTTCGGCAATGGTTTGCAATCGATTATAGAAAACCGCCGAGTATTTGAGAAACAGATTAATGTGCTTTTTGTGCAGGTTTTCTGCTCCAATGCCAATAACAACCATCTGCATCGGGATAACAAGCAGTGATACCAACAACACACCACCCACCCACTTTTCTTGCAGAAAAATAACAACCAAAAGCAATAAACTCACTAAAACGGACGCTATCGCATAAGGAATAAAAAAGGCGAAATAGGGTTTTAAATCGTCGCTAATTTTGGTAATATATAATGTAGCCGATGTAGAATCCAACTGATTGTTATCGAGAAGAACGGGATATGTTTTCTTTTTTATTTTGGAAACGATTGTATCACCCGCGTTGTAATTCATCAACAGGGCGTAATGGGCAAAAATATATCTTCCCGCCAAAAAAGCCAGCGAAAAGAGTAAATCTTGAGGCAGCAGCAATCCTTCGTTGAGCCACGAAGCCGCAAACACCGACAGATACCAGCTAAAAGCGACAAAACAAGCGGCGCTTATAACCGTAAGAACCGAAGCATAAATGTAGCTATTTTTTGCCTCGGCTAATCTTTTATTTAACCAACTAGTGGCGGTTTGGGGCTTTGAATTCATTCCTTGATAGGGAAACTGGAGCTGTGATTATTTATTCGTATGCGCAAAGATAGTTAAAATACGAATGGCAAAACTGCCAAAACATGAATGTTGTAGCTTTTTTCGCTATTTCCTGTATCTCCTCTTCTCTTTGCGAGTCATTTCCTTTGTAATAATTTCATCGGTAGCAGCAACAATATATTGTTTTCCATGTACAAGTTTCGTTGCACCCTCCAACGTATAAAAAACAGGTGCGAACATAGTATATTCCGCCTTTCCCCCTTCTTTGAAGCCTGTATTTGAGAGAAATGACATACTTAAGGAAAGCATATCATTTCCCATTTCATGATCATTTTTTAAGGAACCTAAAAATGTATGAGGCAGCACTTCATCACCTTTTTTAACGACTATCTTTCCTTTTGCAAATCCCGTATAGGTTGCCGTAGAACCATCAGGATGTTCAATTCTGATCGAATTTCGCTCGGTTGTAAATGAAACATCTTGGTTAAAATCGTTTTCGTCTATTACTTTGGTAACTATCCCTTTACGAACAGCAAAAACACTATCCAATTCCTTTCCCTCAAAATAGTACGATTTCCATCCTTTTGGTTCCTTATGATTTAAGTAAGTTTTTCCCACATAAGACGCTTCTAATATGCGTACCTCCGAATTTGGGGCATAAGGAAGTAAATAAACAAATGCGCTGTCTAATTCCCGAGGATTACATATTCCCGAAATATATCTATATCTGTAAGAATAGTTTATACCGACATCTGAATTTTGAGGCCTAAGAGTAAACAAACTTCCGGCATTGGAGGTAAGACTTATTTCTCTGGGATAATATTGTGAGTTTTCTAATTTATCAAAATGAATATAAAGAGTGTAACTGCCCGGTTCATATTTTCGAAAAGAAAAATCAAGCGTTTTGTTATCATTATGTTCCACAATAATATCAATAGGATTATTTTGTGCGAATATATAAGATGTGAAACTAAAAAACAATAAAGTAAAAAATATCAACTTCATTATATCTGTTATATAAACAATTACGGAGCGACTTCTAAGCCACTCCGTGATTTTTTTGTTATTTATATTTTACCCAAAATCGTCAAACATAATCATTTCGGGTGGAACACCAAGCCCGTCGAGCATGCGTTTTACGGCATTTGCCATTGGACCGGGACCGCACATGTAATATTCGATATCTTCCGGCGCGTCATGATCTTTCAGATACGTATCGTGAATAACCTGATGCACAAATCCCGGAGTATATTTTACGCCTGCAGCATCGGCCGCGGGATCGGGTCTGTCAAGCGCTAAATGGAAAGAGAAATTTGGAAATTCGCGTTCCAATTCATAGAAATCTTCCAAATAAAATGCTTCCATCAAGGCACGTGCACCGTAGAAATACGACATTTTTCGATCCGTTGTTTTCAACGTTTTCATCATGTGCATAATTTGTGCGCGCAGTGGAGCCATGCCGGCACCACCACCTACCCAAAGCATTTCGCGCTTACTGTTGTAAATAGGATGGAAATCGCCATAAGGACCTGACATCATAACTTTATCGCCCGGTTTCAGGTTAAAAATATACGATGAAACAATACCCGGTTTCACATTCATCCACGTATTTTTTGCACGGTCAAACGGAGGAGTTGCCACGCGAACGTTCAACTTAATGATGTCGCCTTCGGCGGGATAGTTGGCCATTGAGTAAGCACGAATTGTTTCCTCATCGTTTTTCACAGACAAATCCCATAATTTAAATTTGTCCCACTCGGGCTTAAATTGCTCGTCAATATCGAAATCGGTATATTTCAATTCATATTTCGGAACTTTAATTTGGCTGTACGATCCGGGGATGAAATCCAAGTGTTCGCCATCAGGCAATCTTACCACAAATTCTTTGATGTATGAAGCCACATTGTTGTTCGAAACAACTTCGCACTCCCACTCTTTCACACCAAAAACTTCCTCGGGGACAGTAATGGTCATATTCTCCTTAACCTTTACCTGACAGCTCAATCGCCAATGATCAAGCTGCTCTTTGCGACTAAAATGTCCTTTTTCGGTCTGAAGAATTTCGCCTCCACCTTCTACTACACGGCAACGACATTGTCCGCACGTTCCTCCTCCACCGCAAGCAGATGAAAGGAAAATATTTTGAGATTGAAGCGTGTTCAACAAGGTGCTACCCATCGGAACATCCAGTTCTTTTTCGTTATTAACGGTAACTTTTACATTTCCCGACGGCAATAATTTAGCTTTGGCTACCAGGATAATAACAACCAAAATGAGAATGATCAATAAAAAGACCACAACACTCATCAGAATTGTCAATCCACCCGCATTCAACAATACACTCATAATATATAGTATAATTTATTTTTAAACTTTGTTTGTTTTGTTAGCGATGGGCTAAAGGCTTTGAACATTAGGTTTTACTAAGATCTTAGCTCTACGCCCTTTGTATCATATATTGATTCCCGAAAAACTCATAAAACCAATGGCCATAAGGGCTGTGATAATGAATGTGATACCCAATCCTTTCAATGGTTTGGGGACATGTGAATATTCTAATTTTTCGCGTATGGCAGCCATTCCCACAATTGCTAAGAGCCATCCGATTCCTGATCCGAAACCGTAAGCCGTAGCCATACCCACATTCGCAAATTCGCGTTGCTGCATAAAGAGCGAGCCTCCTAAAATGGCGCAGTTTACGGCAATAAGTGGCAAGAAAATACCAAGCGAATTATATAATGCAGGGCTAAAACGTTCTACCACCATCTCCACAAGTTGTGTAAACGAAGCAATTATAGCGATAAAAATCAGCAAACTAAACACGCTCAAATCCACATCGGCATATTGTTCTCCCAACCAAGACAAAGCGCCTGCTTTCAAAACATAGTTTTCTAACAAATAGTTGAGTGGAAGAGTAAGCACCAGCACAAACGTTACTGCGATTCCTAATCCCAATGCTGTTTTTACGTTTTTCGATACAGCTAAATATGAACACATACCCAAAAAGTATGCAAATATCATATTATCCACAAATATCGACCGTACGATAAGACTTATAGCATCCATATATTAAATTTATTTTTTGTTATTCAATTGTAATTCAGTTGTCTTTTTGAACATTTCATCGCTCGCAATGAATAATGCGAAGCGAATGACCGCACACAAAAGCGCTTTTAGTTCATTTCTTCCTGTAATTCTTTGTTGCGTGCTCTGTGAATCCAGATAATAATAGCAACTAAAATCAATGCCATTGGAGCAAGCATCATCAATCCGTTATTCTCATAACCGGCATCGTAAACTGCTTGTGGAATTACTTTTTTTCCAAATAAGGTTCCCGAACCAAGCAATTCACGGAAAAAACCTACAACTACTAAAATCCATCCGTAACCCAATCCGTTTCCAATTCCGTCTAAGAACGAAGGCCAAGGACCATTTCCAAGCGCAAATGCTTCAAGACGTCCCATCAAAATACAGTTTGTTACGATAAGTCCCACAAAAACCGACAGTTGCTTATTCACATCATATGCGAATGCTTTCAATACTTCGCTCACAATAGTCACCAACGCCGCAGCTACAACCAATTGTACAATAATACGGATGCGATTTGGAATACTTTTTCGTAACAACGAAATTACCACGTTCGCCAATGCAACCACAATGGTTACGGCAATTGCCATTACCAATGATGGTTCTAACTTAGATGTTACTGCCAGCGCAGAACAAATACCGAGTACCTGTACAATAACAGGATTATTTTTATTCAGCGGTCCTAAGAGCGCTTCTTTTGTTTTACCGGATAATAATGCCATTTTTTTCTACATTTTATAACGATCCGATTAATTACCGGAATGTAAATTCATTAAAAAATTCTTATATTGCCCCACGCTTTCGAGCAACATGGCGTCAACACCTTTACTCGTGATAGTTCCGCCCGAAATTCCATCCACATAATCGCGGTCGGCAACCGATTGTCCCGGCTTTACCACAGCGATGGATTTGAACTCGTTGTTCTTAATTAGCTCTTTACCTTTAAACGGATCTCTAAACGCTGGCAACACAATCTCAGCGCCCAATCCGGGAGTTTCTCCGGCGTGACCAAATTCCGAACCATAGATGGTACTTCCATTTCTTTCTACAGCTAAATATCCCCAAATAGCGCCCCATAGTCCGGCACCATTCATTGGTATAATATATTTTATAGAACCATCCACTTCGGCTTCGTAAACCGGAAATTGTATTTCACTATGCTCTCCCGAAAAAGCAGGATCATCAGGAGTAATTCCTTCGGTTCCTTCTACTTTTTGTCCATCAGCCGTAATAAGATATGCGTTTTTAATAAGCTCGTTGTATTTCGCATCAGCAACACCGGCCTCAGCATCAATGTTGAGCGAGCGTAAAATTTGCTGCATCTTATCGATATTTTCATTTTGGATTTGACGGCTGTTCAATGTTTGATGTGTGAACGCCAATCCAAGCGCGACAATAATTACCATTACCGACGCGTATATAATTGTATATGTGCTATTTTCTCTATTCATAATAACCGGATTTTATTTTTTCACAACGCTTCTTTTCAGTCTTCGTTTGATGTTGGCATCCACAACGTAGAAGTCGATAAGCGGTGCAAAAGCGTTCATAAACAAGATAGCAAGCATCATTCCTTCAGGATAGCCGGGGTTGAATACGCGGATAGTTACTGCTACCAATCCGATAAGAAATCCGAAAATCCATTGTCCTTTTGTTGTTCGTGAAGATGTAACCGGATCGGTTGCCATAAACACAGCTCCGAAAGCAAATCCTCCCAACAAGAAGTGATAATGAACCGGCATTCCCATTACGGCGTTTTGCGCGAAAGCGTTCACAAGCAACGCGGCCACCAAACCTCCAATGAATACCGATAGCATTGTTCTCCAGCTCCCCACGCCTGTGGCGATAAGAATAATTGCTCCCAACAAAATGGCAATAGTTGAAACTTCACCCACAGAGCCGGGAATAAGTCCGAAGAACATATCGCTAATGGAAAGCGGTTGTCCTAAAATATTGGTAAACGTAAAATCACTGAAACTTCCGACATCGGTTACGGCAATTTGCCCAAGCGGAGTTGCGCCCGAATAGCTGTCCACAATGTTTCCACCGCCCATTCCGAAAGTATCGGCTGTGCGAACCCACACTTGGTCGCCCGACATTTTGGAAGGATACGAGAAGAAAAGAAATGCACGTGCAATTAATGCCACATTGAAGATGTTGTAACCCGTCCCGCCAAATACTTCTTTTGCAAACACAACAGCAAAAGCAGTTGCAACAGCAATCATCCAAAGCGGAGTATCAACCGGCATAATCATGGGAATAAGTAGTCCCGAAACCAAAAAGCCTTCGGCTACTTCTTCTTTTTTCATTTGCGCCATAGCAAACTCAATGCCCAATCCCACAACATAAGAAACAACTATTTGTGGCAATGTGGCTAAGAGTCCATAAAGGAAAGTTTCCATAAATCCTACTTGCGCGTTTACGGCTAAGTAATGCTGATAACCAACATTATACATTCCTACAAGCAATGCCGGAATGAGCGCAAGTATCACAATAACCATGGTGCGTTTTGAGTCTCTGGCATCGTGAATATGTACTCCCGATTTCGACGTCGTATTGGGTACGTACAGGAATGTTTCAATGGCATCGTACGTAGAATACAACCAATGAAATTTACCTCCTTCTTCGAAATTCGGTTTTATTTTATCGAGAAATTTTCTTAACGACATTATATTATGTTTATTGTTTAAAGTTCGACGTTTAATGCCTGCCTGTCCGCCTTAGGCGGATAAATCGGCAGACAGGTTTGTTGGTGCGAGTTGAGAGATGCGAGATGCGCGGTAGTGCGCTATATCATGTTTATTTGTTTACTGACAACTGATAACTGTTTACTCATAAC
>JAUNUM010000059.1 GCA_030538215.1 Bacteroidia bacterium | reverse complement strand
TTGAGTCTTTCGAAGTCATCCATATCTTGCTTATTTTTCCTGTTAGATTTTCTGTATTTGCAAGAGATAGGGAGTCTTTTAAATTACCTCGTAAATCAAATATTTTTATATTGGAATTGAAATTTCTTTTTGCAAAGAAAACCAACTCATTTCCCGAATCCTTATCGAAAAATGTACCACAATCTTCGTAACTTTTATTTGCAAAAAAAGAAACGCTTTCCTTGCTGTTGCAAGATAAACACAATAATGGAATAAAAATGCAGAAAATTATTCTAGACACAATAAAGCATTTTCTTGAATGGATACAATAAAAGTTTAGGGCTTTTATTGTATCCGATTCTGTTTATTATTTAAGAGGTATAACCATATTCATATTAGAATCATAAATATTACTATATTGCAAAAATATACCATTTTCGTTTTGGGTATAGCTAAATGTTAACTTATTTTCTGCAACTTTCTTATCCAATAATTCTCCTATTTCGGATTCATACCACGATTCCAACTTTTTAGCATTTGTTATATCAGGAGAAAGCACTCTATCTAATGAGGGTGTTACAATAACATCATCCAAACAATTGCCTGACACATTGTAGCAGTCACCTAACCCCGATACGTATTTTCGCTTTGCTTTACCCTCTACTGGGATATCACTTCTCAAAAAAGATTTTTGGGGATTATATGCCGCTATTTCGTCGGCAAAAGACAGAATTACACTTTTAACATCCTTGCTAACTAACTCTTTTCTCGGCTTATTGATGCTTTCGGATAAGAGGAGCTCATTTTCACTACAACTATTGAGTGAAAAGATAATAATTAAAAGTAAAAACATTTTTTTCTCATAATAAAACTTTTTAAATTAATAATTAGGATTTAAACACACTAACCGATTAGTTTATATTTTGTTGATTTAAAGCCTGTGTCAAAAATAGTTTCAAATAATTACTGTGAAGGAGGGTATTATATCATAAACTCTCCCCATATCATTCCTCTCTCGTTGTTAAAAGTAATGGTATAATTTCCAGTAGGTAACCCTGCTAGCGGAACAATCAATGTCGATTGTGTAGATGTATCAACTGTAGCGACATAGACTTCTCCTTGTAGTCCAATAATGCTTATCAGCAAAATGGCTACATCTTTTTGGAAAAGGATAGAGAGTGTTGTACCTTGTTGCTCTACAACAATGGGATCGGTGCCGGAACGGAAACCGCCTCGTGTTTTAATATTTCCTTGCATCTTAATTTTATTAGAGCTGTTTTGTTCATTTACAGATAAAATATCCGTAGTATTATTTGTGGCAATTCCCCAAGAACAACATACTATTAACAATAGAATAGTAATACTGATGAAAATAAATGGAGTTTGTTTCTTCATAGTGGTGATATTTTAAAAAAGTTTACATCACAAAAATATGATTAAGTTTCTTTCATGTCAATAGCTATAAAGGGATGGTATAGGATGTTTAACTTTTGATAGAGCTTAAGTGATTGTTTATTACTGAGCTGTGAGGTGGATGATAGAGGGAGGTGTGTTGAAGTTTGTTTGGATTATGAGGATAATAGATGTGCTAAGCATGGAATTTCCATAGTTTTTTACTTATTTTTTTATTCTCCTAGATTTCTATTCGTCGAACAAATTTCTAAGATAAGTTGCCGTATCAATACTGCTGTCTGTTATTCCTAAGTATCGTCGTAAATTTCCTCTATATGCTTGTATGGTATGTGGACTCACCGGTAATAAAGATGCAATCTCTTTCACACTCATTCCAGCATACGTGAGCAGGCTTACCAACAACTCTTGTGTGCTGAGTTGGGGAATCCGATACTGTATTTTTAGAGCCAATTGATTATCGAAACGATTAAAGACGGACATAATCAAGGCATTGCTATCGTTAAAGTTGCCTTTGAACATTACGTTTTGAAATTCTTTAAACAAGCGGGCTGAGGATGTGTCCTTTTCCATTTTATTTAATGCTGCCACTTTGGAAACTACCCCCAATTGCCACAAGAGCAGACTGCGCAAGGCTTCACTCTTTTTGCGGTTATTATTGGTATAAAGCGCTATAAGTTCGTGGATGTTTTGGTGAAGTACCGCTTCGTACTCCTCGTTATTTTCGGTATTTTTTATTTGGTAATGTAATTGTTCAATCTCTTGTTGTTTTTTAGTAATTTCTTTTCCTTGTAATATACTTTCTTCTTCTAATTCCTCTGCCATTCTTTGTAAGGTGTTGATGATTTGATACATATTGAGGAACTTATTTTTTTGACGTATAAAGTGAAATGTAAATATAATACTAATAGTAAGCAGCAACGTCAAGAAAGCTATACCCCAGTTTTTGTAAACTGAAAGTTGATGATAATGCCGTTCTTTAGCTTTGTCGAAGTTGTACTTCTGCTGTACCTCATAAACGGATTGTTGCAATTGTTTTTCGGTAATTTCTTCAACCATGTTACTGCTTTGTTGCAAATAGGTGAGAGCGGTATTGTAGTTGGTATTTTTACGAGCGTTTTCGGCTAAAAATGTATAAGCTGATACCTTGAAATAAGGATCATCTAATGTATTAACCGACTCTTGAAGACGGTTAGTGTAGAAAGTAACTGAATCAGTTTGACCAGTTTCAATATAGAGTTGGGCAAAATTCAGGTAATATCGAGGTATTTCGGTGGTGTCATTTTCTAAAAGGAATGCATGATGTAAGTGATATCCTGCTTCGGAGTAATTACCCGTTTCTTTGTAAGTTACACCTATATTTTGATGCAACAATGAGTGTACTGTTGTGCTGCCAAATGTTTTTGCCAACTCTAATCCTTTATTAAAAGTAACCAAAGCACTATCATTATTTCTTAAAAGTAGAAATATTTGTCCAATAGCTATTAAACATTTTACCTGTTTTTCCTCAGGGTTAACGGGTGATTGACAATATAAACTTTCCGCAACTTTATATTTCTCCAATGCCAAGGCGTGCAATCCTTCTTCTGCTAATAAATCACCTATATTATACTGCACCAATCCCTGTAAATCAACATTGTTGGTTTTTGCAGCATATTGCCCGGCTTCTTTGTATTGTTGCATGGCCTGTTCAAAATTGCCTTGCTCGCGGTACACGCAGCCACTGTAAAAATAAGCCATTGTAATTTGGTGCGGATCTTTATCTTTTGAAACAAAATAATCTCTTGCTGCAAATATTAACGTATCTTCATGCACTGGGCGGTAATTTTTGTATCTTGCCTGCACACGTGCTACTAAATACGTCATATATTCTTTTTTACGCAAGCTCTTTTCGGGATAAAAGATGGAGTCGATAAGTATCATTGCACTATCAGGATGGCTTTCCATTAATACTTCGGCTTGTTCTAATAATTGTGCTGCTTCGGGTTGTGGATTAAAGCACGAGGATAATGTTGTAAATATTACTACAAAAAGGAGAAAAAGGTATTTGTAATAAGCTTGTTTCACCTGATTAGTGTTTAGGGAGCACAAATTACGAAAAAAACGCCAAAAAACCAAAGATATGCTTGTTGCTCCACGCGCTAGCGAGATTTAAACAATAAAGGCGCTACTTTTGGAGTAACGCCTTTATTGTTTTTCGATTTAAATCTTTTTAGAAGAACACGTATCGTTTATCTTCTACTTTCAACTTATTCTTCAACGTTTCAATAGATTGCATTTGCAACATATAAGCGTTGCTACTTTGCATTATATCCTTTTGAGTGTTAGCATCGTAAGTTTCTGCTCCTTGTGTTCTATTCAGCACATTTATCACATAAACGCCCATGTTTCCTTTAGTTGGCGACGTTAATGTATTCAACGGCGCGTAAGCGGAGAATGCATTTAATGCCGGTTCGGCACCCAGCCCGGCAATGTTTGGTGTGATAAAGTTCACAAATTTAACGGTATCAATATTCGACTGCATTTCGATTGCGTACGCATCAAGGCTCGTCAAGTTTTTAGCTGTTAAATCGGCAATGATCTTCTCGGCTTTCTTGTCGTTGCTTAAGCGAGAGCGGATACTCGACGAAACTTCCGATAATGGTGCCGTGCCTGCCGGATAGACGTGATCTACCCGAGCAACTATACGCATGTTTGTGATATCAAATTTGCGGACGGTTCCCATCTTTTTCTCGTTCACTGCCCAAGTAACTACTTGACGTGAGCCGGGAATTTGCATCAAAGAGAAATCGTTAGCCGAAACGCGAGCATCGGGCATCACGAAATATCCTTTTTGCGTGGCAAGTTCATTGAAATTCTTACTTACATTAGGATCCGAAATAAATTGATTGAGTTCGTTATCAACATTATTTGATGTTTTTTCGCTAACGATAACTGGCATATTAATGGTGGCAATCTTATATTTCTGAACCGGGGCAGTTTTTTCTTCCACCTGAAGAATTATCTGTTGTCCGGGAACTTTCATCTTGAAAGCTTGACCAACGGGAGCGCTGAACGCTGCTTTTACGATATCGATACCGGCTTGTGCCAAATCAATTTCACGAGCCCATCCTATATCGCCGCCATTTGATTGTGGATTTAAACTATTTGCTACTTCTGCAAACGTTTTCCCACTTTGTATTTCATTAAAAATGCTATCCACGAAATGAGTAACAATACTGTCTTGTCCTGTAATGGTTGCATCGGGTATTGCCATCATTCGAAGATGGATAGAGTCGGGCGCCACGGTTTTATCCAACAGCTTGTAAATAGTGTACGCATCACCTTCACGAGTTGGACCTTTAATATCGGAAACAGATGCCGACTCTATAAATGATTTTTGCCCTTCGGTCAGCGAATTTGCAGAAAGATATACATCTCTAAACGGCATGTCGGAATAGTCGGCAACTATGGGAGCGGGATTTGTAGCTTCTACCAATTTTTTATAAGCTTCGTTGGCTTGTGTTTCAATTTCGGTGAAATCGGCATCACTGGGAACAATCTCTTTGGTGAAATAGGTAATTTTAGCCAAAGGCACATTTATTCTGAACGTGTTTTTATTTTTATCGTAAAACGCTTTCACTTCCTGATCGGTAACCGTAACTGCTGAATCGGGAACGGTGAAATAGCTTTTTACCACGTAAGCCATATCGGCATTTTGTTGCGATAGGTCGAAAGCGGTTTTTGCTTCAACATTGTTTACCATTACGGCATTGGCAAGCAATGAAGTATATTTTTCTTGAAGACGGTGATATTTTACCATATTTTCGATAAATAACCATATCGATTTGTATTGCTCAACCACGGCTCTTTCTTCGGGTTGAAGCGACTCAACCGGAGAATTTACTGTAGATAGAAATTGTATTAAGCCTTCTCTATCGAACATGCCGGTTTGTGGATCGCGAAAAAACGGTAGTTGCTGCAACAAAGGAGAAATTGCTTCGCCATGTACAAGATCGTTGATCTCTGCTTTTGAAACTGCTAATCCAAGTTTTGTAGCCTGATTGTCGAGCATTCTTTCGCGAACCATTTGGTCGTAAACTGCTTCCCTAATTTGTTGTGTAGTGTTTTCGTCCAATGAAGTTTGTCCACTTATCATTTTTTGAAAACTCTCCCATTCGGAAATTCTGTCGGCATATTCCTGAGTAGAAACTACTTGTCCGTTTACAACGAAAGCTTTGTCGCGTGATTTTGCAAAAAGCGTGTTTCCCGAAGTGAGTAAATCTCCTAAAATAAATGCAAGTAATGCAACTCCGATAACGGCAACTAAAAGTGGGCCTTTATCTCTAATCTTTTGAAGTGTAGCCATTTAACTATCTTGATTTTTTGATAAACAATTAAATATTATATATTCTTTTGAATAAGAGTGCAAAGTTAATAAAAATTAGAAAGATAACTGTCTGTTTTGAAGAAAAAAGTTGGTGATGGGTAACAGACGACGGACGTAGGATGAAATTAGTTTCGAACACATCATGCAGTTCTAAATCGCAATGTGCATTTTTCCGATGTTTTAACTAAACAACATTGATTGCTGATTATCAATTAGCAGTTTCCTCAATAGCTAACCGCACCACTTCGATTTTTCGGGCGGTAACTTTTAGTATTTTGAATGTATATTTTCCAATAATAACGGTTTCATAAGTTTTTGGAAAGCGTTGTGTATGATGTAATAAATAACCGGCAACAGTTGAATAGCTTTCCGATTCGGGAATATCCAGTCCGTATTCTTCGTTTAGGGTATCGATTTCAACACGCCCCGAAAGCACAAATTCATTATCATCTTCCTGCTTCACAAATCGAGCTGCGCTATCGTATTCGTCTTCAATATCTCCAAAAATTTCTTCTACCAAATCCTCCATGGTTACCACGCCCGATGTTCCACCAAACTCATCTACCACAACAGCAATGCTTTTTCGCTGCTGCATAAGATCGTTCATCAGTTTGTTGGCCTGCATACTTTCAGGGACAAATGATACGGTAGCAATGCTTTTTGTCCAGTCTTGCGGAATATCAAACATTTCCCAAACATGTATGTAGCCTATAATATCGTCGATATCTTCCCCATAAACCAAAATTCTGGAAATACCGCTTTCGATAAATAAATCTTTTAGTTTTTCGATATTTTCATCTACATTAATGGCCACAATATCCGCTCTGGGAACCATACAGTCGCGCACTCGCATGGATGAGAAATCGAGTGCATTTCTAAATATTTTCACTTCGGAATCCACTTCCTGATCACCGGAAATTTCTTCAAATCCCTTTTTTACATAAGAATCTAATTCAAATCGACCTAATGCATTTTCGTTCGTTTTATCGGATTTTACGCCAAAAATAGCCAAAACAGCTTTGGAGATTGAAACGAAAACTTTTGACACGGGAAAAAGCAGCACATAGAAAAAGAAAGCAGGAATAACCAAAATCCGAACCCAGAAGTTGGGTTTACGAGCCATTACCGCACGTGGGAAAAACTCACCGCTAAAAAGAATAATAACGCTGGCTCCAATGATTATGAGCAAAAAAGCGAGAAATGTGTTTTGTGTAATATGTTGTTGGATAAAAGGAAAAGCTATCAGCAACGACAGATACATAAAAACCACCAACACGATAAGATTTCCAAGCAAAAGCGTGGATAAAAATTGGCGTGGATGGCTGTAAATGGAGTTTAGCATCAGGTTGTAAAACCCTTTATTTCTCTGTATCATTGCAAAGTGCAACTTATCTGATGATACAAACGCCACTTCCATACCGGAGAAGAACGCCGATAAGAAAAGTAAAATGAACCACCAAAATATAAGTGCCGAAAGCGTCATGTTATTTTATTGTATTGATGAATTAGGTTGTGATTGTATGGAATCGGATTTGTTTGATCCTTCCTCGAAAGGCAGTTTACCGTCGTGCGGCTTTATAATCCGATAATTAGTCATTTCGGTATTCGATTCAAAACCGTATCCTTTCAGTTCAAGTGCTCCTCGTTTTATCTCAATATACTTATCGGAATAAACCTTACCGGTTGTTTGATCCCAAAAAAGTTCATCGCTTTTGAATTCGTGTCCCTCCCTATTTTTTACTTCTACGTTTCCTTTTGCCCTCCAAAGGTTTTTTGAAGTATAGCGCCAAGTTGTATCAGCAACAACGGTAGCTTCAATATTGAAATTAGCATCGTATCTTTCTAAGTAAAAACCTTTAGAAAAATACCAAAAGGGTTCTTTAGCTTTATCGTAAATTTCCCAAACATCGGCAACTATTTTGTAACGAGTTTTACCTGAGTCGGAAATAAGAGTTGAAACGTCCTTGGTAACCATTGATGGCATGATTTCCGGATCGAACTTCACGTTAACCAGATTTTCATTTTTCTTTCCGCACGATACGATAAAAAGAAACATAACAACCACAAAAACTGCAGTTGTTATGTTTTTTAATGTATGTATTTCTGATTGTTTTACCAACAAATCATCAATTTATTATTTCAATCTAACAGTGGTGTTTTCACCAATCCAACCGGGAATGAATATAGATTCGCCGGCTTTAATACCCATCATAAAAGCAGTTTCGGTATCCATATAGTAACCGGAATATGTATTGATATAGCGGTTAGCTTCGGCTGCTACGCTTGGATCAATTGCTCTTGCTCTTTGCATTTTATCAACGGCTGCACAGAATACTAAACCTCTTTTTTCGGTTTCGGGGAAAATATTTTGAGCAGATGCGGCATATAATTGTCCAATTAGGATATAGGCGGCACCGTTATTGGGATTGAATTCCAGTGCGTCGTAAGCAGCTTGGCGAGATTTAGCGAAATTGCGCTGATTAGAGAAAATACCTGCCAATTGCATCATGTAGCCGGAAGCTTTATTTTTATCGGTTTCCATTTTAGCACCTTCGTGATAATATTTGATGGCCGTATCGTAATCTTTATCTCTTAGCGCTTTGTTAGCCAATCCAATAGCTGCACCGGCAGATGGCTCTAACTTGTACATATATTCAGATGCTGTGAAATATAAATCAGATTCACTACATCCTACCGATCCTAACGCGTTGATAACTTCGTTTAAAAAATCTTTGTTGCCCTTGTTAGGTTCTACTTTATCGGCATAGTACTCTGTCAGCGTTTTACAATCACCGGCACCACTATTTATAAAACCTTTTACGATGGCATCTTTTACCAATCCTAGGTAGTCGGCATTTGCTTTGTCGTTTGCTGCATTTGCTTTGCTAATAGCTTCGTCAACATAGCCTGTAACCGTAAAATAATCGTTGATATATTGATTTTTTTTGGACTGATCTGTCAAGAACTGAGTCAAAGATGCAACCATATAATATGAATAAGCATCGGGAGGATTCATATTTGATTTCGCCTCTTTAAGAGCATCTCCTAACCATTGATATACTAATTTATAATCGGTTTGGTTTCCTGCCAATTCCATGTAATCGTAAGCTTTTAGCGCTAAGATAGTTGCTTTGTTATCGTCGGAGAAATACATGTTTTTTAGACGGCAATCATATATTTCTATTACTTTATTAAGATGTTGTTTCTTTTTGGTAGCATCGGTTTCAGCAACATAAAAACTTTTAAAGATGCGGGGACCGTATATGTATATGTTTTTACTCGCTGCGGGACAATTTTCATAAACTGAAGTCCAGGAAGCCAAAGCGCCTTTATAATCTTCTGCTTTTGCTGAAGTTGACATCAAACTCAAGTTTTGACGGCATTTTACACTGTCTTCACCGTGTCCGAAAGGAGCTTTTACCGGATCATATCCTGCTTTTTGGGCATTAAGACCTGCTATGGTTGCCATGGCAAGAAATCCTGATAATAGTAATTTTTTCATATTCATTCTTTTTTAATTTGTTTTTTAAATCCCGATTTTGGTTGTTAATAGGACAAAATGTTAAATAAAAAGTTTAATTTGTTTTAGTTTTAAATGCTGCAAAGATATGAAAAGTTAGTTAAACTGTCTTTTAAAGAACCAAAATTCATTGATATTCATATTTAAGGATATTTTGAACATATCTTGCTTTATCATGTATTGTAAATCCGGACGTTGTGTTGTATAACCAAATCCGATATTGAACAGAGATAGCCTGCCGGATAACGAGTCTCTAAACGGTAGTCCTAAACCGATGTTAACTCCATATTCTTTAAAGCCTCCAATACCGGCGCTCGTGTTGTTCGATGGATTGTAAACACTGATATTTGTGTAAGAATTTCCATAGGAAATACCGACTCTGAAGCGTATTCTGTTGAAAAAGTTGCGGCTGTACGGATCGATAACGTATTCGGCACCGGCGTTGACTTTATAAGTGTTGTTGAAGCGGTTTTGAGTGGTTAATCCATCCAAAACATCAGGATAATTCAACTTGTTCCATTGTTGAAAAGTGCCGTCCACGCCCACAAGCAGATTTGTATTGGAATAAGTTATTCCTAAGCCATAGGTGTGTGGAAGCTGGAATTGTTGATTGGAAAGTGTATCGTTACGTAAAATCTCGCTCGGATTTTGATATGGATTTGAATAAGGATCAGACAAAAACATCATTTGGGTGGCGTAAACATTTGTTTTTGAAGTTATCTTCGGGCTGTAAACAGCACCCACCGTAAGCGAACTTGTTTTGTTTACGGGTAGTGTAAACTGAGCGCCAAAATCGTATTTCAAATCGCGAATAGAGTAGCTTTTCTTTTCTTCACCAATAGTAGCTCCGGTTGTTGTTCTGGGTACAGATACATTGCTGTAGCTGAAGTTTCCGAAAAGATAAGAAATATTGGCTCCTACCGAAAAATGGTTGAAGGGTTCATATGCAATTCCTGCATAAATCTGGCTTAATCCACCTGTTCCGCGAAAAACCTCTTCGTAAACTATATTGGAAAGTGAGCGCGCTCGTCCATAATTGTATCCTACTTTGGAGAAAGGTAAAAGGCCTATACTGGCTCCTACTTTTTTGATAATAGGAAATTGCATAGCAATATAATCGAGGTTTCCGTTATAGAAATTTTGTTTGTTTATGCCATCGTTAAAAGTTGCGTAATGTCCCGATATACCAAGATCGAAAATAAAAGTCAATGAGTCGAGCTTAGAGTATGACGCGGGATTTCCGGGATTTACTTGCTGGCTTCTTCTAAGCCCATAACTGATCCCTCCCATGGCTTCGGATGCGCCAAACGATTGATTGGACAAAAGCCCGTAACCATATCTGCCGTATGGCGAATTAGAGCCTACTTGTTGTGCAAAAGTTGTGATTGCAATTGCAAGAAAAGCAATTAACGAGAGAAAACGTTTATCTGTTATATTCATTCTTTTTCATTAAAATCAACAAGATGTTAGTCGATTGTTTCATAATTTATTTTAGGGTACAAAGATGATATTTTTTTGCGATGCAACCAACAAAAGAACAGAAACTTCGTGTTAAAAAGATTAAAGTTGAGTGTTTTTTATATTTTGGGATATGAATTCTTCACCCTTTGTCTTTCTATTTGTACTTATTGTATGAAACAATTTCGGTGCCTGCTTTTCGTTTTTTTGGACGAATAGATTGTGTGCTGTACCCAATTACAATATCCAACCACACTCTTTTGGAATCGGGAATAGACAATAGTTCTCGCATTTTAGATTCGTTAAACCAACCAACTATGCAAGAGCCCAGTCCTTCGGCGTGAGCTGCCAGCACGATATGGGCGGCTACAATACCCAAATCCATTTGTGCATAGTCTTTTTGTTTTATCCAGCCGCCTATCCCCGATGTGAGATTGACTTTTTCTTCTACCAACACAATGTGAACGGGCGCTTGCTTAGTAAAGTGATTCATTCCCAAAATGCGTTCAGAAGTGGCGTCGGCAACTTTATTTTTCAGTTCAGGGTCATCAACCACAATCATGTGCCACGGTTGCGCATTACACGCCGAAGGCGCTAATCGAGCTGCTTCGAGAATACGTTCTATTTTGTCTTTCTCAACCGGAAGATTGGGATCGAATGCGCGATCGCTTTGTCGGGTGGAAACGAATTTAAGGAAATCCATAGTTTTGTCAATTCACGATTGCAACGCAACAATCCGGCTAATGTATTTACCAATAATATCGAACTCCAAATTCACCACTGTGCCTTTTTCTATTTGGTGAAAATTGGTCATTTCGTGCGTAAAAGGAATAATGGCCACTTTAAAAGTGTCTTCGGTGGGAGTTACCACGGTTAAACTTACACCGTTTACTGTAACCGAACCTTTATCTACTGTCAGATAACCTTTTTTTGCCATTTCTTTATCAAAGTCATATTGAAAAGTATAATACCAGCTGCCATCGGCTTCGGTAACGTTGGTGCAAACGGCAGTTTGGTCAACATGTCCTTGCACGATATGCCCGTCTAACCTGCCGTCCATTTTCATGCTTCGCTCTAAATTCACTTTACTGCCGATTTTGAGTAATCCGAGGTTAGATCTGTCAAGCGTTTCTTGAATAGCAGTTACGGTGTACATGTCGTTATCTATGGAAACTACAGTTAGGCAAACTCCGTTGTGGGCAATACTTTGGTCGATTTTTAGTTCATTTGTAAATGAGCATCTTAGTGTGATATGTAAGTTGCTTTTATCTTTCTCTAATGCAACTACGGTTGCGGCTTCTTCAACAATTCCGGAAAACATATTATAATTATTTTAGATTTATGATTTTAGATGTTTTTTGAGTTCTTCAATTACTTGTTGTTTGGTCTTATCGCAAGCAGCAACCAATGGTAATCGGAGTTCGTTTTCGATATAACCCATTTCGTGGAGCATGCACTTCACACCGGCAGGATTTCCGTCTTTAAAAAGTAATCGGACAATTTCTGAGAAACCTTTATTTTCAGCTTCAGCCAGTTCAAAGTTGCCTTCCAAAGCATGATGCACCATTTCCGAAAACTCTTTTGGCAGAGCGTTGCCCAATACAGATATTACTCCTTCGCCACCCGCTTTTATTAAATCGAAAGCAATGCCATCGTCTCCCGAAATTACTGAAAATCCTTTGGGGCGGTTAGCAATAATTTGCTGAATTTGATCCATTTTTCCGGATGCTTCTTTAATTGCCACAATATTTGAGCAAGATTCCGCTAATCGCAAAGTTGTTTCGGCTTCCATATTTACTCCTGTTCTTCCCGGAACATTGTATAGAATAATTGGTCGGAGAGAAGTTTCGCTCAATGCGCGATAATGCTGGAAAAGCCCTTCCTGATTAGGTTTGTTGTAGTATGGCGTAACGGATAGTACTCCTGCAATATTGGAGAAATGCGACACTTTTAATTCGTGAACAATTTCTGCGGTATTGTTTCCACCAACTCCCACTATAAGAGGAAGGCGGTTATTGTTTTTTTCAATAATGAATTGTACAACCGCGGTTCGCTCATCGCGCGTTAGCGTAGGAGTTTCTGCGGTGGTTCCTAATGCAACAAGATAGTCGATTCCGCCGGCTAACTGATAGTCGATTAGTCGGCTCAACGCATCAAAATCTATCGATTTGTCTTTTTTAAAAGGTGTTATCAGCGCAACACCTATACCTCTTAAATTAATTTCTGACATAAAACTACGATCTATCCTTTAGCTTGTGGTAGGCGATTATTAGAATTGCAAAGTTACATTTTTTTTAGCTATATCCATGTGAAATTAAGAATTTACTGGCCAAAAAATCAAACTTGTTTCCTTGCTTTCAAAATATGGATAACTTTACAAAGAATAAAATTCAGATGTTTTGAAAAAAATATATACATTAACTGATTTTTAGATGCCGGATCCAATAAAGTTCTATAATTGATAGAATAAATTTTATATTTTTGTACTTTATTATATAAACAAAGCCTTTTTATGAAGTTCACACCCAAAAAATATGCTATCCCCGATGTGTCAATGCAACCATTCATTGATACTGATGAAATTTGGAACTATATCGATAACACCATTTCTACACCCGAAAGGGTACAGGAAGTGATTGCAAAATCGCTCGCCAAAAAACGATTGAATTTGGAAGAAGTTGCCGTGCTGATCAATGCAACAGATGCCAAGTCTGTGGATGCAATAAAAAGCGGTGCGCGCGAACTTAAACAGCGTATTTATGGAAATCGTATCGTGCTTTTTGCCCCGCTTTACGTAGGCAATAAGTGCTCCAATAATTGTACTTATTGCGGATTTAAGGCTTCAAACAAAGATGCTGTTCGCAAAACACTTTCGGGTGATGAATTGATAAAAGAAGTTGAGGCGCTGGAAGATAACGGGCAGAAACGATTGATTCTGGTTTATGGTGAGCACACTCAATACAGCCCCGAATATATTGCCGAAACCGTGAAAATTGCTTACAGCGTAAAAAAAGGCAATGGCGAAATTCGAAGAGTTAATATCAATGCTGCTCCGCTTGATATTGAGGGTTTTCGCACAGTAAAAGAAGCCGGAATCGGCACGTTTCAGGTATTTCAGGAAACGTATCATCGCGAAGCGTACAAAACCTATCACTTGCGAGGCAAGAAAGCCGATTTTGATTATCGCCTCACATCGCTCGATCGTGCACAGGAAGCCGGATTGGATGATGTAGGAATTGGTGCTTTATTCGGACTTTACGACTGGCGGTTTGAAGTGATGGGATTGGTTCGTCACACTAATCATTTGGAGGCGTGTTACAATGTGGGACCGCATACCATTTCGTTTCCACGCATCAAAGATGCTTCAATGCTCAATATGGGCGATAAATATTTTGTGTCGGATGAAGATTTTGCCCGTCTCGTAGCTATCCTCCGATTAGCCGTTCCTTACACGGGAATGATTCTTACTGCCCGCGAACCCGAAAAACTTCGCAACGAATTGATTCAATTTGGAGTGTCGCAAATTGATGGTGGAACTAAAATAGAACTGGGAAGCTATGCCGAGAAAAAAGAAAATCACGATCTTAAAAAAGGACAATTCCGCATCAACGATGATCGTTCGCTGAACCAGATTATTGATGAATTACTTGAACAAAATATGCTGCCCTCGTTCTGTACTTCGTGCTATCGGATGGGGCGTACCGGCGAGCATTTTATGGAGTTTTCCGTTCCGGGATTTATTAAACGATTTTGTACTCCCAACGCTATCCTCACACTTGCCGAATATTTAGAGGATTACGCGCCCGAGCATACATCAGAAAAAGGTTGGAATGTAATTGAAAGGAATATAGAAGAGTTGAATGAAAAAACTCAATTGCAAGTGCGTGAGAGAATTGTGAAAATAAAAGAGGGGAAAAGGGATTTGTATTTTTAATTTCCTGGCGCTTTTAAAAAACAATAAATGAGCAACTCCAAACTACATATCGGTATCTTCGGACGTCGCAATTCCGGTAAAAGTTCACTCATAAATCTTTTTACGGGTCAAAATACCGCTATTGTTTCTGCTATTCCGGGAACAACAACCGATCCGGTGAAAAAATCGGTGGAAATTTTTGGTATCGGGCCGGTTGTTCTGGTTGATACAGCAGGAATTGACGATGAGGGAGCATTGGGAAAAAAGCGTATTAAAAAATCGATTGAAGTCATCAAAACTGTAGATTGTGCCATTTTACTGATTTTCGGAAATCAGTTTAGTGATTATGAACTCGATCTAATCAAGCAGTTTAAGGAGTTTGATATTCCTTATTTTATTGTGCACAACAAAAAGGATATTGAAAAAATTGCCTCTTACACCAAAATTTTCATTAAACAGTACACGCATGTGCGGGTTATCGATTTCAGCACGAAGGAGCCTGAAAATAAGGATGTTCTGATTGATGAATTAAAAAAGACAATTCCCGAAAGTGCCTATCAAAGAACTTTGTTGTTAGGCGATTTGGTAAAGCCGAAAGATATAGTATTGCTCGTCACGTCCATTGATGAAGAGGCACCTGAAGGACGATTGATTTTGCCCCAAAACCAAACCATTCGCGATTTGCTGGACAACGATTGTATCACTATAGTGGCAAAAGATACCGAATTGGACGATTTTCTGAAACTGGGCATTAAACCCGCACTTGTTGTTACCGACAGTCAAGTTTTTGGTTATGTGGCAGAACGCATTCCCGAAAATGTGGCACTCACAAGTTTCAGCATCTTATTTGCTCGTTTAAAAGGTGATTTCGGCACCTATTTGCAAGGCACGCCGTGTATTTCTAAACTAAAAGACGGCGACAATATCCTTATCTTGGAAAGCTGCACGCATCAAACCAGTTGCGACGATATTGGACGGGTGAAAATTCCGAAACTTCTGCAAAAGTTTACCGGTAAAAACTTGTCGTTTACCTTTGTAAGCGGATTATCAGAAATTAACTCTGACGATTTTGCTCTTGTTATTCAATGCGGAGGCTGCATGGTTACGCGAAAGCAGTTGATAAATCGATTGAAATTGTTCATTAAAAAAGACATTCCTATAACCAATTACGGAATGGCGCTGGCATATATGAACGGTATTTTTGAACGAGCAACTAAAATGTTTTAATTTTTTAAATCGTCTGAAAAGAATTTTAGGCAACACTGTAAATTATGTCAACTCAATCGATTCTAAACAAACCGGAACTTTCAAAATCGGATATTATCCAACTCCTTTCTTTAAAAGAAGATGAAGAAAAGGTCTTGTTTCACTACGCTTCGGAAGTGAAGCAGAAACATGTGGGAAACAGCGTTTACCTGCGTGGATTGATTGAGTTTTCCAATATTTGCGAGAAAAACTGTTATTATTGCGGTATTCGTCGCGGCAATACTAATACTCATCGATATTGTCTCACCACCGATGAAGCATTGGAAACCATCCGATTTGCTCACGAAAAAGGATTTGGCTCCATTGCCCTCCAATGTGGTGAACTTTCGTCGGATGCGTTTACGCAAAAAATCGATTTTATTCTCAAAGAAGCTATGCGCATTACCAATGGCGAAATCGGTATTACTTTATCTTGTGGCGAACAGACGGAAGATGTGTATCGCCGCTGGTTTGAGAGTGGAGCCAAACGCTATCTGCTTCGTATTGAATCATCTTCCGAAAACCTTTATTATAAAATACATCCAAAAGACGAAGAGCACAATTTTGCAAGACGGCTTAACGCGCTGGAATCATTGAAAAAACTGGGCTATCAAACCGGAACGGGCGTAATGATTGGTTTGCCGTTTCAAACGGTTGAGCATTTGGCAAACGACCTCTTGTTTATGAAGCAATTTAATATCGATATGTGTGGAATGGGTCCGTATATTGAACACGCCAAAACTCCGCTCTACGAATATAAATCGGAACTGCTTCCAATTAAAGAACGTTTCGGTTTAAGTCTCAAAATGGTTGCTCTGCTGCGTATTTTGATGCCCGACATCAACATTGCCGCTACCACAGCCTTGCAAACCATCGAAAAAAACGGTCGCGAACGTGCCATTCAAATCGGAGCTAATGTATTGATGCCAAATATTACACTCAAGAAATACCGTGATGATTATTTCCTATACGAAAACAAACCCGTTTCGCAACAGAGCGACGAGGATGATTTGAAGTTTTTAGAAACACAATTGAGTGGTATCGGACATGAGATTGGGTATTTTAAGCAGGGGAATTCCAAGCATTATAGAAAAAACGATATTTTATAATAGCAAAAGCTTAATTTTGTGAGAAAAACTTATAATATTCATCTATAAATTCTAAGAAAAATGAAAAAACTATTTATTTGCTTTGTTCTATTTGCTTTTGCAAGCTCCGCTTTTACACAGCAATTTGATGTTCCCGAAAATTACAAGTTAGAAAAAGCAGAAGATTATCCTCGTTATGAACAAGATGTTATAAACGCTGTAGATTGGTTGGTTCAGACGCCTTTAAATCAACAGGTGGATAAGAGAAAAAATGCAAATGCTTTTGTGCTGAAATGGCTTATGGGAAGTCCATATACTCACGTAGAAATACGTCCCGAAATTGTGACTTTCTTAGAGTCTTCTCCCGATTTGTTAATTATCTTTTTGGGAGGATGGGCAAAACATGCCCTCCAAACAAAAAAGTTTGATGATAAAGTCGAAGGGAATTTAGCCGGACTGCAAGCTGCCATTAATTTTTATCAACAAAATAAATTGCCGAAAGATAAAAATATAGAAAAATTTATAAAGCTGGATAAACAACAAAAGCTTCTCTCTTATATTGAAAATGTAATCAATAAGAAATAGCCGCTTCTTTATCGCTTGAAATTAACGCATGCTGAGTGTTAACTTAATGTAAATACTCTGCCGGAAATGATATGAATCTGGTGAAAAAACATTTAATAAAGATTTTTTTCACTATTCTTTCTTTTTTGAATTTAAATCACTTATCTTTGCACCCTATACGGAAAATTGCTATTCATCTTCACAGCTTATATAAAATAGAACTTTGACCGATAGCTATTTATCCCGAAAAAACCAACAGATATTTTTATCAATTAAATATGGCTAATCGAATTAAAATCAAGAAAGGCTTGCAAATTCCTTTGTTAGGAAAGCCCGAAGAAATATTTCGTGGCGAAATAACAAGCGAATATATGCAAGTGTGTCCGGAAGATTTTCAAGGGATCACACCCAAACTGAAAGTAAAGGTTGACGATACCGTGAAAGCCGGACAAGCGTTGTTTTTTTCAAAAACACATCCCGAAATGATGTTTGCATCTCCCGTTAGCGGTACTATAACCGCCGTAAATCGTGGAGAGAAAAGGCGTATCCTGAATATCACTATCAAAGCCGACAAAGAAAATGCTTATGTGGATTACGGAAAAAAGAATGTAGATGTGTTGTCTGGCGAAGAGATAAAAAAAGCACTGCTTGATGCCGGTATTTGGTTTGTTTTGAAACAACGTCCGTACGATATTATTGCCAATCCCGAAAGAGAACCGCGCGACATTTTCGTTACCGGATTTGATACTGCTCCACTCGCTGCTTCTTACGATTTTATTCTGAAAGGACAGGAAACGGATTTGCAAATCGGACTGAATGCATTGGCTAAACTCACCAAAGGAAAAGTATATCTTTCCATTAGTCCCGACACGAAGAACGAAGGGTTGAGAAATGCTAAAAACGTAACGATAACTGAATTTGCAGGACCACATCCTGCCGGAAACGTAGGTGTACACATCAATAATTTAGCTCCGGTAAACAGAGGAGAAGTAGTTTGGACACTAAGCGCTTTGGATGTTTTATTTATCGGAAGACTTTTCAATAAAGGCGTTGTTGATCTTACCCGCACCATAGCTCTAGCCGGATCGGAAGTGAAACAAACCGGATATTACAAAATGCTTATCGGTACAGAATTGTCCAAACTTTTCGTCAATAATGTTATTGAAAAAGGCAATTTGCGATACATTAGTGGAAACGTGCTTACGGGAACAAAAGTGGAAGCCAACGGCGTACTTCGTGCTACCCACTCACAAGTAACCGTAATTCCTGAAGGAGATGATGTTCACGAAGCTTTTGGCTGGGCATCACTTTCACCAAAACGCTACAGCGCCGAAAAAACTTATTTGCGATTGAAAAAAGCCTACCGGCTTGATGCTCGTATCTTAGGAGGACCACGGGCAATTATCGTTTCCAACGAATATGATAAGGTATTTCCCATGGATATTTTCCCCGAGCAGTTGATTAAATCCATCATCGCTTTCAATATCGACAAAATGGAACAACTGGGAATTTACGAAGTAGCACCCGAAGATTTTGCACTTTGCGAATTTGTGGACACATCCAAATTAGAACTTCAACGTATTGTTCGTACGGGATTGGACATGCTGAGAAAAGAAATGGAGTAAAACCCATAGAGATGTGGCATGCCACGTCTCTATCAACGTCAAACATCAAACTATAAACATC
>JAUNUM010000058.1 GCA_030538215.1 Bacteroidia bacterium | reverse complement strand
GAAAGAAAATCTAAAGTTTTTGCCCCATACCAACAAAGAAAGCATCCAACAAGACAGCCCAAGACGTGTGGAAATCTATTACTTCCACCCCGACCATTTGGGTACTGCCACCTACCTAAGCGATGTTAACGGCAACCCCTACCAATTCTTTTTAAACCTGCCATTTGGAGAAAGCATGGCAGATCAACGCACAGGCGCTTTTGAGAATAGGTATAAATTCAACGGTAAAGAGTTAGATGAGGAGACGGGGTTGTATTATTATGGAGCGAGGTATTATGATTCAAGTATTTCTGTGTGGTTGAGTGTCGATCCTATTGCTTTATGGCAACCTGTACTGGAAGTAGAACATTACATAGAAGGACAACATAATGGCGGATATTTTAATTCACAAAATATAAATGTATATGGTTATACTTATCAAAATCCTATAATTTATGTGGATCCGAATGGGAAACAAAATTACTTCTCTCATGGAACTGGATTCACTAGTTCTTCAAATTACTTTGGAAAAAACTTAACCAAAAACATGGCAAATGATTTTGCTGTAAGAAATAAATATTTTAATTGGTCTGGTGGACTAAAAGATAAAACCATAGTAAAGGCTGGACATCAACTTACTCAACAAGTTCTTGTTGATATGGGAAATAGGAAAAAATCTACTGGTAGCTATTTTGATGGACCCATAATCCTGACAGGGCATAGTAATGGAGCAAATGTTTCTAGAGTTGCGATGAAAGGTTTAGTAAAATCACTTTTATCAATGAAAGAATACGGTTTAATTAAGGATATTCCAGATTTATATTTAATAATGATAAATGCGCCTACACTAAGCTCCAATAAAGAATTTGAATTTGACAATCATACAAATGGATTGGTAGTTTCAGTTCAAATAGATGCTTACTTAGATATAGTTGCTGGAGCTGGACAAGCCTATTCAGGTAGTGGTGCTTTGGGACCAGAGTTTTATGATGGAACTCACTATAAAATTGAGTATGAAGATAGATTATCCGATTGGTCAATATATGGTTGGGGAAATCACAATGGACAACGAGATGAGAATGCAAATATATGGTATCCTGCATTACAGAATTTATTATTTGGAACTCAGAATAAGTTAGAAAATGATGTCAAAACAGAAAGACCATAAAAAAAAGATAATAGGATTAATACTTTCTTTAATAGTTATTATAATTAGCATTAATTATTTCTTTTACCCTAATCAGAAAATACAAATGATAAAATATAAAGATTTACCATTTGATGTCAAAAAGGAATTTTATTATGCTTTCAATGATATTGATAATTCCGAAGTTTTATTCTTTTGTAAAGACTTATCTCCCAATTGTCCTTGTAATGTTGAAGCGAAATATAAAATTCTCTCAGCAATTTTAGATCAAAGAGTAATTATAACAAATTGCAAAAAAAAATTTGAAATTTCATTTGATAATGTACCAAGGTTATATATAATTAAAAATGATACTTTATATTATCCAATCGGAGAAAGCTTTGTTATTGAAAGTGGTCAACCTCTATCTTCTGTAATTGATTATAAATCTCTCTATTACTTTAAAGTTTGGTAAGTGATTTTATTTTATGATAAGGGCAATGTTATAGATATGTTAGCAGAAAAAATTAATACCTTTATCCATCAAAAACTCAATGAGAAACTCAGTTTACATATTTTACGAACATACCGCACAAAGTGCTGACTTAGACGAAGAAATCGAGGAACGAGATTCGACTATCGAATACGCCCGCTAAGGAATTGATATTAAATTATCTTTTAATTGAGAGAGCTTCAACATAAAATCATTTAACTTTACCTGAAATGAAATTTCGATATAGCACACATTTCAAATTCCCCGGCAATATTAAATATTACCAACGCTCTCGCCAATCCAGTTTATTGACGGGCTTGAACCAAATGCAGGCTTATGAGCAGGACGAAGAAAGCTTGCGAACGGGCATTGCTGCACAGTTTTTAGAGGATATTGGGAAAGAAAATCTAAAGTTTTTGCCCCATACCAACAAAGAAAGCATCCAACAAGACAGCCCAAGACGTGTGGAAATCTATTACTTCCACCCCGACCATTTGGGCACTGCCACCTACCTAAGCGATGTTAATGGCAACCCCTACCAATTCTTTTTAAACCTACCATTTGGCGAAAGCATGGCAGAGCAACGCACTGGCGCTTTTGAAAATAGGTATAAGTTTAACGCTAAAGAGTTGGACGAGGAGACGGGATTGTATTATTACGGAGCGAGGTATTACAATCCGAGTATTTCTATTTTTATTTCAGTGGATCCGTTAGCGGAAACCACAATGCAACCTTATTCAGCATTTAACAACAATCCTATTTACTACAACGATCCTACTGGGATGATAGCTGAACCACCAGGGGATTACTATGATTCCAAAACTGGTGAGCACGTATTTAATGATGGTATTGATGATGGAAAAGTTTATATACGTCAAAAATACACGGAAGCATATGTTGATAAGACCCGAGATATTTACATTGGTCAAAAAGATCAAATCCCCGATAAGACAAAAATTTTTAATAAACAGTTGAAAGAAACTAACGTTTTTTTCACTAAGAAAAATGAAGAGTTTAATCGTAAAGAAAGAGGTATTCTCGCAGGTTGGGGAGGTAAATACAAAGATCGTTTAGATTATTTTAAAAGTCAAATCGGTTATAATACAGATTTTGATATTAAAAATTTGGAAGGAAGTCCTTTTAAAGCAACTGGGGCCGAAGGTAAGATTAACTTTAAAAATAATTATGCATTTTATGATGGTAAATTGTTTAGAAGTGATGATTTTGGAAACTATAATTATGGTGTAGCTGGTAAAGCTTTTGGCTTTTCAAATATAATATTGAAAGCAGCGGCGAGCTATGCTCAAATAATGAATCCTGGTTCCCCGATAGGGGGATTACCTAGTTTCTTTGATGACCCTAAGGATACTTATATGATAGGTCAAGGAATTAATCATTGGGATTCAAATTTTAAAAAATGAAAATAATTGTTTTTATTTGTTTTTATGTGTTGTTTTTAGTGGGGTGTAATACAGCAGACAAGATGTACATGCTACAGATTCAAGATGTTAAAAGTACGGAAAGAAATATATTAGCATTGGAAAAGTTGATGAATAAAATTCCCATAGCACCACATTATGAAAATACTTATCCTGAATATGTGATTGATGACAAAGGATATATAAATATTTTATATTCAAATATTAAGTACAATAGTGTCGATTCTATTGTTGAAGGCAGATATAACCCAAATCTTCAAAGAATTGATAATTTGTATAGTATCGAAGGATTAACTACGAATGAGTTTTCTGAACTTAAAAAAATTATATTTTCCTTAAAAAAAGATAAAATTAACAGTAATGAGTACTTATATAATGAATTCTCTATTAAAGATCATTCTAATCAGATTAAAGAAGAATATAAGTGTCCTTTTTTTGCATATCCATACGACGTTCAAGAATGGATGGTGGAGAATCCTGAAAAGAAAAGTTATATCATTGTATTAAACGATGAACAATTAAAATCTAAATGTTTCAAAGAAAACTTTGAAGTAAAAGATAGAAAAGATAAATTGTATTTAATTGTTATGAAATGATTTACATAGTGAAATTTAGTATATCAAAAACGCCAGGCTTACAGTTTGGCGTTTTTGGTTACATAATACTCCGTAATTTAGTTTGTTTGATAAAAGCGTCCCAGAGCGTGAAAACGTGTTGTTTATCGCTCGCTTTTAATTTTTGACTTTTAGACATAAAACCCTTCCGAATCTCCCGCAATTTCAATACTTTTAACATTATTAAAAAATGTCAACGCAACGCACCTCATATTATCATAATGCAAACTGCACTGCCACCTACCTAAGGGATGTCAACGGCAACCCCTACCAATTCTTTTTAAACCTGCCGTTTGGTGAAAGCATGGCAGAACAACGCACCGGCGCTTTTGAGAATAGGTATAAGTTTAACGCTAAAGAGTTGGATGAAGAGACTGGATTGTATTATTATGGAGCGAGGTATTATGATCCGCGGACTTCTATTTTTATTTCTGTGGATCCACTGGCGGAGCAGACGATGACTCCGTATCAGTATGTATATAACAATCCTATCAGATATATAGACCCGACGGGCATGGCGGCGGAGGAAGTTGATGATATTCGAATTAGAGATAAAAATGGGAATCTTATTGCAACATATTATACAACATTGTATGAAGAAGATATTTATTTACACAATGTTGATGTAAAAGAAGAAATTAATTTGAATATTAACAAAGCTACTAAAAACTTACCTGATGTTGATGTTATAGGTATAAGCATTGGTGGAGAATTTACTGTAGGTGGAGGGGCAAATGCAGACTGGCAATATGCATTTTTCTTGGATGGTAAGGATGTGGGCAATGGGGCATTTTATTATACAGTTCAAGGCACATTAGGTTTATCTATCGGAGGAGGAATTTCTGCTTTTGCCGGAGACTATACTGGAGCAAAAGGAGATTCTAAAATGACTATGAATGATTTTAAAGGTAATATCACATCATATAATGCAGGAATAAAGTTTTTTTCAGGCAGTTTTTGGTGGGGAAATAATTTAAATTCAAGCCAGCCTGAGCTTTGGCCTGGAATGGGAGATATTTACAATAAGCCTGGTTTTGAATACGAAACCACTTGGCGCGGATTTTCAATTGGTGGAGCTCTTGTAAGTACGCCTAAACTGAGAGTTGGCGTAAGTTATGCACATGGGGGTTAGTGAGTATTTACAATGGGCAAACAGACTTTTTAATCTACGTCCACACACACAAAAATATCAATATCAGCAATGAAAAAAAGATATATTATAACGCTTATTGTTATTTTGATACTAATCATATCAGCGACTTTGATTCAGCGATTTTATATTGATCCAAAATATCGTAATATTTTCATAACCCATAAAATTATAAATCCAATAAATGGGTTTGTTGTATATAAGAATGATCATCGTACCTTCACTATTCATTTATCTAAATTTGATACAGATTCGGTTTATAATAAATATGCTCATATCAGTGAGATGGAAGCTTTTCGTAAGCCCCAAATTGATAATTACATTTTTAGTATTTTAAAAGTGAATTTTGATTTATACGATAAAGCGGAAATAGGAAATAGAATAGAAAAACTTGTACACTTCCCCAAATTAGGACTATTGATTATTCCAATATATTTACAAAGTTATAGTTTTTAATTCTGTTGGGGTTAACCCCAACAGAATTAATTTTAGCATATTTTTTAGGAGCTAATCCTCCTAGGGAGTCGTGTGGTCTTTTATGATTATAATCGTGCATCCATTTTTGTGTTTGTTCTCTTACTTGATCTAAATTCTCAAATATATATTTATCTAACACCCCTCTTCTATAGGAGCCATTAAATCGTTCTATAAAGGCATTTTGAGTAGGTTTGCCTGGCTGTATGTAATGAAAGTCTATATTGTGCATGTTACTCCATTCTGAGGCTATTTTAGCTATAAATTCAGGTCCATTATCCATGCGTATCTTCTGAGGTTTTCCTCTTTTATTTATTAAATGGTTTAATACCCATATGACACGATTACTAGTGAGGGAGTAGTCTACTTCTATAAACAATGCTTCTCTATTATAATCATCTATGATGTTTAAGGCTCTAAAACGTTTTTTGTTTTCTAAAACATCTGTTACAAAGTCCATGCTCCAGGTCTGATTAGCTTCACTTGGGACTATTAATGGCTCTTTTACTCTCGCTGGCAAACGTTTCTTAACCTTTCTACGTAAAGATAATCCTAGCGATACATATATGCGATGCATACGTTTATGATTCCATGATTTCCCTTCATTGCGTAATCGTTTATATGCCTTCCAAAAACCTTCTTCTGGGTGTTGTTCTGCCTTTGTCAATAAGGCATTCTCTATTTTCTTATCATTCTTGGGTGAGGGTTTGTAATAGAATACACTTTTACTCAACCCTAATACACGGCATGCCCTGTTGATACCGTAATGAATGAGGTCTTGCGCAATAGCTCTTTTCTTACAGGGCTTTAAAGCTTTTTTTCGATAATCTCTTTGGCCATTTGATGATCTAAAGCTAATGAGGCATACATTTGTCTCAATTTTATATTCTCCTGTTCTAACTCTTTTAATCGTTTAAGTTCTTTGCCATCCATTCCAGCATATTTTGAACGCCATTTGTAAAAAGTAGAACTACTAATCCCATAGTCTCGGCTAATTTGCTCTACACTTTTACCGGTCTCAAATTCTTTTAAAATCTTTGCAACCTTCTGCGGTGAATATTTACTCTTTCTCATAATTTTACTGTTTAAAGTTAATAATATTTTTATACTTTTAAACAGTCCTGTTTTTGGGGAAGCTTACATCGTTTTTTCTTACTTTCTTTAAAATTTATTCAAGTAGTAGGAAGTTTCTTTATTTTTTATTGTTTTATAGTTTATCCGTTTTGTTTTTCAGTATATTTTTTAGTCTTATTAGTTCTTTTTAGTTCACTTATTGCATTTTATTTGCTGAATTAAGAATAAAAACACAATTTTGTTAAATATAACCACAAAGTTCAAATGATATTTTTATCAAATATGTATTTATCAGATATCAGATTGTGAAAAATTTATAGTTAGAACAAACTATGGCAAGTCGGAGTAATCATTCAGACGTGAAGGGCGGAATGTTAAGTTGACCAATTTCAGTTAAAAGAAATTAAAGTTATGTTAATAACATAAGTTGTTATAATTAACATTATCTTTTTATTATTGTAATTCAAAATTAAACTCAAAGATGAAAAGCCTATATTTCTATGGCATATTTTTATATGTTATTCCATTTTTCGCACAAATTAATACACCTGCTACAGATTTTTTATTTCAACCAGATCAAAACGTTCATGAAACCAGTGAAGATTTACAAAACTTTCATAAGCCTGCCATAATTCATGACGAAATAAAATTCCCAAACCATAGGGAGTTTGAGGATATTTCAATGTTTGTCGTTGCTCGAGATGTAGAAAATGATATTTTAAAAATAAATGCAAAAAACTTTAATCTAACTAAAAATGAGTTAAACAGCTTTGATACTATTCCACTCAAAAGTAATAGAAACGCATCAATCTTTGCTTATACTGAATCAGTGCCTTTTAATCCATCAAACTTTAAAGAAGATGGTGTATTTGAATTTAACCCAGAACAAATTTATTATGAAGCCATAGCGATTAATTCTTCCATTTCGGATAAAAAAAGATTAATTACCGAATCTTATTTAGCGATGAAATATGGAATTACCTTAAACAAAAGCTACGTGAATTCTATGTTTGATACAATTTGGAATTACGAACAAAATAAGAAGCATACCAACAACATAATCTGTGTGGGAAGAGATGATAAAACAGGATTAAATCAAAAACAAGCTATCAATCAAGACAACTCCTTTTCTTTTGGGCTAGGGCAAATCACGGAATTAAATAGTCAGAATCCTTACGATTTAACGAACAAAAACTACATTTTCATCTCGGATAATAATGCCGTTGGTGAGGAAAGCCATAATGGAAAAGTTATCTCGCAAAGAGAGTGGAAAGTGAATAAAAAAATGACAGAAAAAGAAAACAATTTATTCTCATTTCACTTTAACCATAAAAAGTTTATTAAGGATGAGTTGGGTGAAAATGAAACATTTTGGCTTGTAATAGATGATTCTAATGAAGAGAAAATAAATCCTTTTAAATCAAAATATATTAGCGTAAGTTCTATTGATAAAGATAATGCCCTATTTTCATCAATCGACATAAATCAATTTGAGGATGAATTCAAGTTTACTTTAATGAAAACATCTCAACTTTTCCTTTTGAGTGAAAATTCTTCAATCGACTGTAGAGAAAATAATACCTTCAAAATTAAAGCAATTGGAAGTGTTGGGAAAACTAAGTTTGTTTTATATAGAAATGATCAAGTTATTAAGCACTACGAATCGCCCGATGGGGTTTTTGAGATAAATGATCGATTACTTAATGGAGAGTATTTTATAGCTGCACAAGATGAAATTGGCAATGAAGCTGTACTGAATATTTCATTACCGAGATATAAAGCATTAGAGAGGAACCATCAAGTTAATCATATATTTTATGAGCCAAATAGTTCCACCCTAATATTTGCACATGATTATATCCCAGAAGGGATATCTGAATATTTCTGGCTCGTTGGAAATACAATGAAAAAATCTGACAAATTGTATTTAGACAGGAATCAGGAGTTCGCATTGACATACTTCAATTTGAATGGATGTCAGGAGACTGTAGAGTTTTTATCACAATCCAAGAAACCTGAATCTCAAAACAGCAACACTGTGAATTTATATCCTAATCCTGCTCAATCTTCACAACCTTTTACCCTACAATTCTCATTAGCCAAACCTTCAGATGTACAAATGAAAATCATCTCTTCATCCGGTCAAATGATTTATCAGAAAGAAGGCTACAAAATATGGAATTCGGAAATCGAGTTTATTTTGAATGAAACAGGAGAATATTTTATAATAATTGAAATAGAAAACGATAAACAAAGCTTTAAGCTATTAGTAAAATAAAATGTATATGAAGTCACTAAATCGAATTTTTAGCTTTTTAGGAATTTTGTTTTTTATGTATTGCTGCTATATTGGTGTTCAGTCTAAAAATTCACAGCTTTTTAACGAAACTGACATTCCAATTGAGTTTGCTATGCAATACAAAGAAAATGCACAAAGCCTAAATACATTGGAAGCATCAAGCTCTGAGATAATGAGTTTATTTAGAAAGGATAATTTTGATAGAAAAGCAGTTTCCGCTTCAAATTCACGTTTTAATGATGAAACCACGTATAATTTAGAAAATAAATTAATTTTCAACGCTGATAAAACAAGTTCGAATCAGTCATCCTTTATAGGGGTTTCAAAGAAATTTCCTATCGATGACCCTTCAGATAACCTTTTTATTGTTCATTTGCCAGAGGTTCCTTCAGGAAAAAGCGCGTTTTTGGAATATGAGTTATTTGGTGTGGAGGGGTTCAATGCTGTTTCAAGAAGCATTAACCAAAACTTTGCTAAAGGTGGATATGAAATTAAATTCAATAATCATTGGCAAGAAATCAGTGAGGAAATAGATATTTCGAAATTACAAGCAAATGAAAATATCATTCGATTTTCTACTCCTAAAAATGCTACTCATGGATATCAAATAAAAAACTTAAGAATACGCTTTAAAAATGAAACTGCAGCCCAAGATGAAACTTTTAAGATATCCCAAGAGAAAATTAAGTATAGTGATTTCGGCAAAGCTTATGTTAGCGGGTTCGTTCGATTGAATTATGAAAATCAATTTTTATTAATTGAGGAACAAATAATCCCCATTGTAAATGGAGAATTCGAAGCTTTATTGAACATGAAAGATTTACCAGAAAGTTTGGACAAGGTCAACTTTATACACATGGTAAATAACGTTCAGATATCCCAAAAAGCATTACCTATAGAACATAGCACCGATGAGGCTATGTATTATGAGATTGAAGAATACGGTGGAAAAAAAGTGGAATTCGATTATGCTATAGAAGATGCAAACTTTAGTATAAACCGAGCCTCAATTTTTATACCTAAGGATGCCTTAGATAACTCTTCTACTATTTCTATAACTCCCCTACGACATGTAGACATCCCACCACTAAACCCAGGTATGATAAACGTTACTATGGACAGTGAAGCATATAGATTTTTACCTCACGGAACACAATTTAATAAAGAAGTTGTAATAAAATTAAAATATGATCCAGAAAAATTACCATCAGGATTTTCAGGTGAGGATATTCAAACCTACTTCTTTAATGAGAAAACGAGGCATTGGGAGGTTTTAGAAAGAGACTCTGTAGATATAGAAAATAATTTAATTATTTCAAAAACGACACACTTCACTGATATGATTAATGGAGTAATTCAAACTCCCGAATCTCCTCAAACAAATTCATTCATCCCTACCATGATGAATGATATACAAGCAGCTGACCCCAGTGCTAATTTAAATTTAATTCAGCCGCCCAAAGCTAATATGATGGGGACTGCAAACATTTCTTTTGCATTCGAGCTTCCATCAGGTAGAAATGGTATGCAGCCTCAACTCGGGCTTCAGTATTCAAATGATGCGGTAAGTAATTTTACAGGATATGGTTGGTCATTGCCATCGTCTAAAATCACCTTAGACACAAGATGGGGAGTTCCTGTTTTTGATGAAGATATAGAATCCGAAATTTATTTACTCAACGGTGAGCAGTTAGTATATCCCATGGAGGGCGACTATGATGAAGCCTATTTACCCCATCGCCATAGGATAACCGCAGAAAATAATCTCGTAACAAAACAACAATCAAGAAATCAAAATGACGTAAAACAATTCACCTATAGGAAAAAAGGTAGCTTTTCCAAAATTGAGAGATATGGAAACTCACCTAATAATTATCGATGGATTATTACAGATGAAAATGGAACTAAAAGCTACTATGGAGGAACTGAAAGTGGAATAAATTCAAATAGTATCTTAAATTCAGTCAATGGTATATTTGAATGGGCTTTGCTTAAAGTAGTAGATAAATATGGAAATAATATAAAATATTCTTATTCAAAGCAAAACAATATTTTATATCCTTCAAATATCTTTTATACTGGTAAGGGTGAGTCAAATGGTCACTTTCGAGTCAATTTTACTTATCAGGCTCGTTCAAAGGATATTCAAAAAAGTGGAAGATTCGGGATTCTACAAACTCAGAACAGAAATCTTAGGTGGGTCAATATTTATTCAGGCTCTGACTTGTTTAGAAGATATGAATTAAATTATGAGCAAGGTGGATTCGATAAAGTCATGCTAACTTCAATAAAAGAGTATGGTGCAAACTTCACTGCAGATGACGTTTACGAACATAATTTTGAATATTATGATGAATCTGAAACCCCTTTTACTGATTCAGTGTTGATAAAGATACCATGCGATGAATCTGAAAGTTCCAATTCTCCTTGTTTTGGTTCAGATTATGATTACGATGGAGTTAAAAGTAGTTGCGATAACTGTCCCACCGTTTATAATCCTGATCAATTGGATTCAGATGGTGATGGTATAGGTGACGCTTGCGACCCCTGCCCTTTCGACCCATTAAACAATTGCGAATTTGAAAATCAAATTTGCGGAGAATATATGAATTTACAACATAATAGATGGATAGGAGGACTTGCGGCCAGTGGATTTGGAACGGAATTAACAATGACAAGATTTGAAAACTATAATCAGCTAGCAGGAATCATGCTCAGTAATTTTGTTCGACCTGAAATTGATAGTTACCTTACTTTTAGCCTTAAGAGAAAAGACAACCCAGGCCCGCTATATGCTGGCTTTACAAGTTTCAACAACACTTCTTATGAACTTTCTAGCATAGATTACGGATTTATAATTGAGCAAGGTGATTTCGTACCTCATAGTCATATGCAAACAAGCAAAGTTGGGATTGTGGAAAATGGACAAATCCTGCATTATTTAGATGAATTTATTTATAATGATACTTATGGAGGTAATGTACCGCCGGAATTCACATATAATAGCTTGGCTATCAAGAAATTTGATTCTCAACTATATTATTATATAAATGGTAATTTAGTTTACACAAGCGCAAATTTTGATAATGACAATTTTTACAAGCCTATTTTTATATCTGATTTAGACACATCTTGGACAAAATTAGAGTTAACTGATGTAAGATTTTATGGTTGTTCATCTACGCCTTGTGTGGATAGCAATAACGATGGCATTTGTGATGTAGAGGACTTTCCTTGCGGAGAAATCGACGCCGACGGTGATGGAATTGGTGATGATTGTGATTTGTGTCCAAATAACCCATTACCTGATTGTGCTGGTACAACGCTCAACCATTCAGATGAAACGTCTGAAATTAGCTTTGGAGGTGGTTCTAATTTACAAGGAAATACAGATTTATGCTATAATGTTCGTAATGCAGTTTACCCAACGGGTGTTACGAATTACATGTCTGGATCTTTTCTTGGAAGCTCAGTAACCAAAAGCAAATCAAATAATGTAGGAGGAGGCATAGGAATTGGAAAAAACATTGCATCTCAGGGAGGAAAATTTTCAGTTAACTATAAAAAAACTTGGGGTGCTGATGAGAGTTCTGCGCAACATGCACAAATCGATTTAAATGGAGATGGATTAGATGATTTTGTTTGGATTCAAAATGGTAGAATTTTAGTTCGATTCCACAAGGTATCGCGTACGTTAGATGAAAATGAAATGCCCGTTATTGAACACTTTTATGAGAACCCAGTTGAAGTGCTAAATATTTCAAGATACTATAACGGATCAGGTGAATTTAGTTCAGATGGAGGACACCTTACTATTGGAGGGAACACAGGTGGATTTGTTGGGTTTGCCACAACATCAAATCAAAGCACCACAAAGATTTTTATCACCGATGCGAATGGAGATAAATTGCCTGATATAGCCGTAGGAAACCCTGATGACCCAAGTAAAAGTAAGGTTTGGTTTAATGTCATAGAAAACGGTGTACCTACTTTCTATTTGAGCAGTGAAAAAACTGAAAACATGGTGATTTATGGCGCCGATGCCGACTATGAAAAACCACCCGAGTTCAATGAAGTCCAAATGCCAAAATATGACTTAATTAAAGTATGGGAAGCACCAGAAACAGGTAAGATTTCAATCCACAATAATTGGACTCAAAACTCTAATCATCTGGTATCCATAGAAATTGAGAATAATATTAATAAAAATTATGGATATCCTTCTCCCAGTGCCTCTGAAACATGTCGAATATATATAGGAAACCCAGATTTAGAATACAATTCAATCAATGAGTTTCTCAACGGAGTATCTCAAGGATGTACTGAGGCGAAAAAAGATATTTTCGTACACAGAGGACAACGTGTCTTTTTTAGAACTCATATGTCGGAAAACATATATGAACCTATTGCATGGAACCCACAAATCCAGTATGATGAAGATTGGCAAGTATATGATTCCAATGACAAAGATATTCTTAACTCCTCATATCATAATTCCTTTATTCTTTCAAATAATACGGGAAATATCATAGCGACAGAGGGGAATTCTCAAGTGGGTGTCCATTGGGAAAAGTTAGAAATACTCGATGGTTTATCAGACGATGTTTTAGTAGAGTTTAAACGTATCAAAATAGATGAGAATGGTGATATTGTTGATTCGCAAAATATATTTAATTATCATTATTCGGCAGGTACTCCATTCTTGTTAGACCCATATGAGAATACGAACGTTCAGAACATTGTTGTCACCAACCAAGACAATTCTCAAACGGTGGATATTTATTACTTTAATATAACTTCTGACTCGAATGTCGATTGGAAACAAATTGACTGGAAACCTGAAATCACTATTTCAACCAGTGTTCAAGCCTTTGACCAGGTAGAAAATTATATACGGAAAATTTATCCGATTATCAATTATTCAATTTATAAAAAAACCAATCCTAATTATATAAATGCTACTCAATATTTAAATTTATTAGAGCAAGACTTTGTTAACAATATAAATATCGAAGAAGCTTTATTTGTGAATTTAAATAATGATTATTTGTCTTCAACACCTATCAACTCATTTTTAAATAACATGGGGTTATCTTATGAAATTTCAACCACTGATGATAATCCAGCTTTTATTAATGTGGTTATCAAACAAAATGGTGAACTTTTAGCGAAAGATCAAATTCATTTCAGCGTAAACAGCAATTCTGCTAGTATAACACAGCACGCTAATATTGATTTAAGGTTGATTGAAAATTTAGCTAATTGTACCGTGGAATTAAACGGCTCTAAGCATCCGTTTGTCCGTGAATTTTTAAAAAAAGTGTCAGATCCAAGTGTCAATAATAACTGGACTATTTTAAAAAATGCAACACTAAATTTAACACGAGAGAACTTATTACTGTATGATTTGTTCAATGAACCAAAAGGGCATTTTTATAGAAATTGGGGACAGTTTGCTTATGACGATAATTTAGATGAAGTAATAGCTTCAGATTCTTACGGTAAAAGGATTAATTTGTCATTAATTAACCAAAATATAAACTTCGATGTTGCCGAAATTCAGAACTTGGAAGGATTAGTGGACGATATCGATATTCAAGATTTCAATGATGAGATGTCGGACGAAGATTTTGAAAGTGCATTTGCACCCTTTCAACAAGTTATAGATGGTTTAGGTCAGCGTCCATTTTTAAGTTTAGATGCCTATCGAGGTTATCTTTCAGGAACTGATATGATTTTGGATAATTATGCAATGGATGAGCCAATTGTAGAACGCTGGATTGGGTTGAATTTAGAAAGTTATGTTGATAAGTTAAGTTTTCAAGCAGCACCCTATAATATTTCTGTATTAGACCTCGAATCTGAAGAGATGCTTTGGAGTGAACAAACGGATTTGACTACTGGTGCTACTACGATTCCAAAGTTTAGCGTTTCTAAAAACCGTACTTATTCTGGTGGGGTTTCCGCTTCCTTTTCTGGGGGAGGTGTCAGTGCAAGTGGAAGTTGGAGTTCCAATAGAAATGATTTGAGTTATAGTAAAAATTTATCGGATTATATGGATTTAAATGGTGATGGGTATCCAGATTTAATTCAAAATAATTTGGCTCAAATCAGTATGGCAACTGGCGGATTGGCAGGAGTGTTAAACTCAGAGGATGAGCTTGTCGCTGTTCATCAAGATATATTTACCGATAGCTATACTGGATGGTCTAACACCAATATGGTAGCGAATTTGGAACTCGTCGGAAGCTTTAAATCAAAAAGTTCTGGTATTTCAGCCTCAGGTAACTTCGATAACTTCAATAAAGATGGTGGCAGCCCTTCAGGTGAAGGTACTGAAAAATCCAAAAAGCCGTTCAAGGATTTAACCAAAGGTTCAGCAAGCCTTTCAGGCAATATTGGAGAAAGTAGTAACGAAGCAGTTAGCATGTGGATTGATATAAATGGAGATGGATTGGTTGACAAAATTCTCTTTAATTCGCAGGACAATCACAGTGAAGTTCTTTTAAATTTAGGCGTTACTCATTTAAATTCAAAGTTTACTTCTCATAACTCATGGGAGCTATTACCTATGAGTGTTAATAAATCCAACTCCGTGGGTAGTGGATTAGGAATTAATGTTTTTCAAGGTAGTATTGAGGGTGGATTCTCTTATTCTTACAGCACTAATGATATAATCTATACTTTAATTGATTTAAATGGAGATGGTCTTCCGGATAGAGTTTCCAATCATGTGGCTCTTAATAGTTTTAGTGTAGAATATAATACAGGTTCTTCTTTTGCCTCCCCAGTTCTTATCGTCGATGACCAATTCTCTAATGAGTCGCAACATCAAGCAACTTCTTATAATTACGGAGCAACCATTGCTCCATTTATACCCATACTTTTTACCGCAATAAAGTTTGACTTTAATGGGAGTAGACAAAATTCTACATCCGTTAATAAAACCCTTAAGTCTATCGCAGATTTCGACGGTGACGGATACCCCGATTTATTATTCACCAATAATAATGGACAAACTTTTGTAAAATATTCGAACATACGACGGACAAATATGCTGAAAACAGTTCATAACCCGCTCGGAGGCTCTTTCACACTCGATTATGAAGTTAAAGGGAAAACATATGATTTGCCTCAGGCTAAATGGGTAATGAAATCTCTTGAAATCAATGATGCATATACTGTGGATGAAAACAGTGAAGATTCAAATGATGACGCTGATGGATATGATATTTATATAAAACATTTCGATTATCATAATGGGAAATATGATCGCAGAGAAAGAATGTTCTTCGGATTTGAAACCATTCGTAGCATCGATGCAAAACCAGATTTTTCAGGATACAATATACCAACTGGTGAGGAGGTCTATCGACAATCTATTGAAAAATATCATAACAAGAATTATTTTTTACAAGGTTTAATTAAAGAAACCTGGATGGTAAAAGGCGATTTCGAAATCAATGATTTGGGAGAATTCGAGATTCCTACAAATCAAATTTATCAATATACTTCCAATGATTATGAATTATATAAGCCCAACTACAACGCCGAAAATCATTATACCATTGATTTCAACCAAGTCCTGTCGCTTGATTACGATCAAGGTGGTCAAAATGGACGAGGGTCAGCATTTGTGTTATTAAAACAAACGGAAAATCATACTTACAATGCCCAAAACCTACCGCCTCTAATTTCATCTCAAAGGTTCGAGCATGATGAGTTCGGGCGCATTATCGAATTTAAAAACTTTGCAGAGAATGCTCATTATTTATCACAAATAAATTATTTCAGCCCAACGGATAACCAAGATTTTGCAGAGGCATATGAAAATCATAATATTATTAGCATTCCAAAAGATATTACGGTATATAGCTCCCATAATCCATCAAATGCCTTTGTTCTCAGAAAAAGAGAAATCTCACAAATCAATGATTTAGGTGAAATTCTTGAAATTGTAACGCATTTAGGTATGGATGTGGATGGCAATAATCAAGGTGTAGCAGCCACTAATATGACGTATAATGATGATGGGCTTTTAAGCGATATAACGTATCCTAAAAACCTAAATTCAGAGAGATTAAGGCTGGAATATTCTTATGATAGCCTTGTCCATACTTATCCCATCAAGGTGAGCTCCTCAGTTTTATTAGGCGGAACAACCTTAGGTTTTATGAATTACTTATCTTCATCAACTTATGATGTTAGGTATGGGGCGTTGACTCAATCCATAGATATTTCTGGAAATTCAATGACATATGAATATGATAATTTTGGTAGAATAAAAACGATAAAGTCTCCTAAAGAAATTGCTACAAATACACCGTTTACTATAAAATTTGAGTATTTTCCATTGGCCGACATTCCTTATGCTAAAACCTATCATTATGATGTTCAAAATCCTTCTAATTTCATTGAAACCTTTACTTTCTCTGATGGCTTAGCACGCCCCATGCAAGTAAAAAAGGACATTGCTTATTATGATGGCACAAACGCTACTGAGAAAATGTCAGTTAGCGGCTGGATAAAATATGACGCCTATGGAAGAGCGGTGGAACAATTCCATCCGAGCTTTGAAGATAAAGGCACGCAGAACAAAAATCTAAATACAGACTTATCAAACTATTCATCCACTACAGTTTATGACGCTTTGGATCGACCTATTTCACAAATTGACCCTGCCGGCACAGAATCAATTTTCGACTATTCGATTTCTTCAAATAGGTTGGTTACAACCCATAAAATATACAATGACCAACTTACCATTCAGAATGAAAGCTTCGTTGATGTAAACGGTAGAACCCTTCTAAATAGAAGTCTCGGTCCTGATGGATATATCAACACAGAGTTTATATATGACCCAATTGGGCAACTGGTGAGAGTTTTAGATCATGAACTGCATGAGACGATTTCCCTCTATGATATGGCGGGACGAAGAATTCAAATGACTCACCCCGATGCTGGTATCAATAAATATTGGTACGACGAAGTTGGTAACCTCATTTTCTCGCAAACTCCCAATTTGGCAGAGGATAATGAGAGGATAGGCTATCTTTATGAGTATAATCGCTTGGTTGAAATGGTTTTTCCAGAGCTTCCTAATGCACAGCCCAATCCTGCCAATGTAATTTATAAATTTGGTGAAGAAGGCAACGAAGCGGGCAAAGTCATCTATCAAGAGGACGCTACAGGTATTCAACTATTTAAATATGATGATATGGGTTCTGTTCTTTATACAGAACGCAAAGTTGTAACACCAGACCCCTCGCAAACGCCTGTGATTTTCTGGCATGAGTTTCATTACGATTCCTGGAATAGAATTCAACAGCTGATTTATCCTGATGGGGAAAAAGTAGATTATTCCTATGATGTGGGTGGTAACTTGTTGAGCATGCAAAGCCAAGACACCAATTATATCGATTTTATTGGATATGATGAATACGAACAAAAAGTATATCAACTTTATGGCAATCAAACTGAATCTACTTATGCATATGAACCCGAACTTCGCCGTTTGAAAAACATGCAAGCTTTAGCCCAAAATGGCGAGGCGATGTTCGATAATTTTTATACCTTTGATAAAGTCGGTAATATAACGGAAATATTCAATTCTGCCGATTTCAACAGCATCAACGCCATGGGTGGAAAAGTAGTACACTTCTATCAATACGACGAGCTCAACCGTTTGGTCGAAGCGCAAGGTTCTTTTGACGGAATCCAAGCTCCCTCCTATCAAGGGAATCATCAGGCGGATTATCACTTGCAAATGTCTTATGATAATTTACACAGAATCATCGGAAAAACACAAGAACATTCGAAAGATAACCTTCTGTGGACAGATAATACGTATGAAAACCTTTATAAATATAACAATCAAGATCAGCCTCATGCTGTTCAACTCATTGAAGGTGAACAGGCAATTCAAAATTTTAAATACGATGCCAATGGTAATATGACAGTCCATCAACTCAGCCCACTCAATGCCAATGACTGTGAGGATGCAATGGATTTGATCATTACCCGAATTAACCCAACAACGGCGAGCATCAGTGTTTCCAACGAGCATCAGCTTTATGATTTATATGTGGTGTTGCACAACAATGCAGGGCCATCGCCTGGCGCCCCACCCAACGGACATGGCGCCAACGATATAAGTTTGCCCTTTACTCGTTCGGGATTGGTACCACAATTCGCTTATGATGTGTACATTCGCACCCAATGCGATGCACAAACAACCACAGAATGGATAGGTCCAATTGTCCTTCCTGTGAGTTTAGGTACAACCCCTGTCTTTAACCCCAGCCCCACCGAAATAGACCGAAACCTCTATTGGGACGAAGTAAATCGTTTGCGAACGGTCGTGGACAATACGCAAAACAAAATGCACCACTACTTGTATGACGCAAGTGGTGAGCGCATCATGAAAGGGTCAGGCGGAATAGAGGCGGTTTATCAAAACGGTAGTCTTGTGCATGAAACTGCTTGGATGGGGAATTACAAAATGTACCCAAGTGCTTATGTTGTTTTGGACGCCAACGGCAGCCTCACCAAGCATTACTACAACGGCAGCGAGCGAATTGCCAGCCAACGCTCTCGCCAATCCAGTTTATTGTCGGGCTTGAACCAAATGCAGGCTTATGAGCAAGACGAAGAAAGCTTGCGAACGGGCATTGCTGCACAGTTTTTAGCGGATATTGCGAAAGAAAATCTAAAGTTTTTGCCCCATACCAACAAAGAAAGCATCCAACAAGAC